>CAZXFC010000001.1:0-27212 GCA_964640425.1 uncultured Candidatus Saccharibacteria bacterium
GTAATTCTTTGCCGATTACTTTCCTAGCCAACTCAGAAGTCCTGACGGCTACATATCGCACCATCTCAATTAACTCTTCTTTGTTACGGATCGATTTTTCCATGATTTTATTTCCCGTGACATCTCTACATTTTTAATACTGTCATACACGGATTTTCTACATTTTAAGCCACTTTCCCCACTGCGACACTGCCGGGTTTGCCGAATTATAGAAAATGTCATGGGAATCAAAAACTTGACAAACACCAAACTTCTATGCTATCCTGTAATTAGTTTCCCATTCAACCAGCCTTTTGAAAGGAGGCAGACAATGTATATCACAGGACTCGGAAATGTCACTGGGGTCGGGCCGATGACCAAGCTTTACGTTTCAGGTAGCATGGTCAGAGTTAAAGACCTCGATGACCAGCACCTTTCTCTGCTGATTCCTGCTGTTCTTCGCGGTGATTCGATTACGTATGCCGTTCCCGGCAGCGATAATCGTCCGCTTCGGACTCGCCTGCTTCGGCTCAACCCCCGTCTCCAGCCTAGCCCTCGTGGCTAGGCTTTTCTTATCCCTAAGCCCCATGACACTTCTGCTGCTTGTTGACTGGCACGCAGGGATTTATTATATTCTACAATAGTTCCAATCAAACAGGAAGCCAAGATGACCAATGTACAAGTGATATTAGCTGAGATTGACCAGGCAGTTGATGAAGTAGCAGATCGAAATCCCGAAGTCATGGTACGGTTCATGGAAGCTTACCGTGAACGGACAAAAGTGCAGGAGTTTAACGAATCTAGGAGTCAGGACGGGTTGACTTTCGCCTTGGCGGATCTTTTGTGGTTGTCGGTACCAAAATCATATTTTGATCTTTCTCGTTGCCGAAGTTCGGGACGCGTGCAAACTGTGCCGGTCGATCTGATCTTCATGGATGATTTGCACCTTGCATTAAGGAAGGTAGCAAAACAATATCCTCACGTCATCCTGTCGCTTAGGAAAGATCAGCAGGAAGAAGGCTGCACGCTCGTCAACCTTCTAACGGGACTCTTTTCTTTTTACGCTGACAACAAGAAAGTTTGCCACTTCTAATTGACTCTAGATGTTTCCGGCATTACGGAGGCATGGTGAATTTAGTTCCCATGCTTCTTCTTTTATCTAAATGTCACGCGAACAGTTTATTTTCGACCTCTGTTTTTATTTGCTCAAACATCTTAGCGTGTCCGTTTGAATTTGAATGCAAACCGTCTTCTAAATCATTGGGCTTAAGCATGTCTCCCATTTCGATAAATTTTATGCCTTTTTCATCACAAAATTCTTGTATCGCGGTGTCGTATTGCTTAATTCCCTCATTATCGTATTGCTTGTTCGTATCCCACGAAACCGGTTTTGTCTTTAACTCGTCAACCTGAGTTAATCCTATAAAAATTATCTTTTCGGTGAATTGCCTTGCTATCTCATGCAGTTTTGCCAAGTTGTTTTTGAATTGTTCGATGGGTACTCGCCTTTTACTTTCGGAACGCACATACTGCGAATCATTTATTCCTATCGCAAAAACGATAACTTTGGGTTCGCGAACTTTCGCTTCGGACTCAACTCTTTGTAGTAATCCGTCCGTATTGTCGCCAGAAATTCCTAGATTATAGACCTCGTCTTCATATTTTTCCCCAATATAAACTTTCAAGCGCTCTACCCAACCGCCTTTTTCGGTATCGCTTGCTCCCCAAGTGATACTGTCTCCAAAAATACAAGTGCTCATAATTTCTATTTTACCCTATCCTCACGCCCTGTGACACCAATGTAGAAAATGTCATGCGAATAAAAACTTGACAAGTCGTATACCTTTATGCTATTGTTCTTTATAATCAGAAAAAGGAGGGATGGTCTGATGAAATATGTTTGGACGACTCTTGTTCTTTTTTTCGCAGGATCACTTTGCTATAGCATTTATGCAATGGTGACAACGACGCATCCGGGATACCTTGTAGCAGCGGCCATGAGCAGCTTTTTTCTCTTTTTAACTTTTGGGCACTGGCACAGGTGTATTTACGGGCACTTCTACCATTTCTTTGACTAGACTTTCAGTTGCGTGGTGTCCATCTAAGGCCGTCTGGCTAGTCCAGTGCGGTCTTTTTCTTTCCTTACGCCCCATGACCCTCCTTCGCTAAAGCTTCGGACGGGCACAGCACTTCTACGACTTCTGTCTCAATAGCTCAGACAAATCTAGGTTTTCTGTAGCGGCGAAGAAGCAATGAGTTTGTGACAACGGAAACGGAAGAAAATGCCATGGCGAACCCGGCGATCTCCGGTCGCAAGGCGAAGCCGTAAGCGAAATAAAGCGCGCCTGCCGCGACAGGAATTGCGACTATGTTGTAAATAAACGCCCAGAAAAAGTTTTGCCAGATTTTGTTAAGCGTCCGCCGGGAAAGATCAATTGCCGTCACAACATCACGGATATCATCCTTGATCAAAATCACTTCGCCGGTTTCTATTGCAACATCCGTGCCGGAGCCTACGGCTATTCCGAGGTTTGATTTGGCCAGGGCCGGCGCATCATTGATCCCGTCCCCCACCATTGACACGACTTTCCCGTTTTTTTGAAGTTCCGCAATCAATTCCGATTTTTTTTGCGGCAAAACTTTTGCGTAAGCTTTATTTACCCCGACCATCTTAGCTATCGCCTCGGCGGTTTTTTCGTTGTCTCCCGTGATCATAATGACCTCTTTGCCCATCTTCTGAAGCATAGCAATTGCTTCGCGCGCATAGGGCTTTAGTGTATCCGCAAGCGCTAAAACTCCCAATAATTTCCAGCCCGAGGCTGGCCCGCCTTGGGCGGGTTTATCTTCCATCGCGGCATACACAACGGTTTTTGCTTCATTTTGCAGGCGCTCTACCTCATTTTTATATTTAGCAATATCAATGCCTTCTTCCTCCATCAATGTTTCGTTCCCGACTAAAATAATCTTCCCTTCGTGCGTTGCCGAAACTCCTTTACCGGAAATAGCCTTGCCGTCTTTCGGCTCTGGAATGGTTTTCCCTACTACCGCCTTGATTACGGCAGTGGCCAGAGGATGTTCGCTTGCGCGCTCCGCGATCGCCGCGTAAAACAAAAGGTCGTCTTTGGTTACCCCCTCCGCCGGAACGGCGTCCGTTACCGCAGGCTCCCCTTTGGTTAAAGTTCCGGTCTTATCAAACGCAAAAGTCGTTATTTTATGGGCTTTTTCCAGTGCTTCCCCGCCTTTTATCAAAATCCCCGATTCGACTCCTTTAGTCGTCCCGACCATAATCGCCGTGGGAGTTGCGAGGCCTAGCGCGCAAGGACAGGAAACTACGAGAACCGCAACCGCAAAAAGCAATGAAGCCGCGAAATTTAATCCCAAAATAAAATACCAAAACGCGAACGTGACAAGCGCCAAAACAACGACAGCGGGAACAAAATATTCGGAGATTCTGTCCGCAACATCCTGTATCGGCGCGCGGGTAGCCTGCGCTTCCTCGACCATTGTTACGATTTGATAGAGCAAAGTATCTTTGCCGATTTTTGTGGCTTTGCATTTTATCATTCCGTCTATATTCGTTGTTGCGCCGATAACTTCATCGCCTGATGTTTTTCTCACGGGCATTGATTCTCCGGTTACGACTTTTTCATCAATGTGGGTCGCGCCATCCACAATGACTCCGTCCGTCGGCACCTTGGTGCCCGGTTTTACTATAAAAATATCGCCGACTTTCATGTCTTTAAGATCAACTTCAACTTCCTGACCGTCTTTTGAAAGCAGGGCTTTCGCCGGCGCTAATCCCAAAAGTTTTCTTATCGCTTCGCCTATTTTACCTCTTGACTTAGCTTCAAAATACCTTCCAAGAATAATAAAACTGATAAGCGCAGCGGATGATTCCCAATACGGATGGTCGAGACCTCCCCAAAAAGTCTGGTAGTGCGGATAGCTCCAGGAAAAAAGAAAGCCTATGGCGCTATATAGATAAGCCGAAGTTGTTCCAAGGACCACAAGAACATCCATGCTGGCGGATCCCGCGCGGAGCGCCGTCCAAGTGTTTCGGTAAAAAGGCCAGCCAACTATAAACTGAATCGGCGTCGTCATTATCAAATAAATCCAGTTGAGATCGATAAATGTCCCTCCGATTGTCAATGCATGCACATGCTGAAGATTTAACATATGCACAAGCATGTAATACACGATTATAGGAGTTGCGAGCAAAAACGATATTATTGTGCGTTTTTTTAATGAAGCTATTTCCGCGAGCCGGGCTTTTTCGGCCGACTCTTCTTCGGAAGCGCCTTCTTGTGGTAATATCAATGTGTAGCCGAGTTTTTTCATCAGTTCGTTAACAGCATCCAGCGTTACCGTCGCAGGATCATATTCCAAAAGCAGCTTCTCCGAGCCGTAATTGGCGTTGGCGGAAGAGACTCCTTTGGTCTTCTGGAGAGATTTAGTTATTAATATCGCGCAGGATGCGCAATGCATACCTTTTATCTTAAATACCTTTTTTTCTGTAGCCATGATAATATGGTATCATGAATCCCGTTAGAAATCGCGGACGCATGTGCAAAACTTGGCATATATATTAAAATGTTACTGATTATAGATTATAACGAAAACGCAGGATTTTTACTGTCCGCGTCCTATTTCTAACGGGATGAACAAATTCACACAACTGTTGATATTTGCCGTTCTGCTTATTGCCAGCGGCGTGGTTTACCAGAACTACTATCGCCCGCCCGAAGTGGGGCCGGTGACCGCCACGGGGCGCGTTGTTGAAATAGAGGTGCGTGCCAAAGAAAACCGGTGGATTTGGGAGCCTGCCGATATCCGCGTGAAAGCCGGTGATTTGGTCAAACTAAAGATTTTTAACGAGGACAACTATGATCACGGATTTGCGATAGAAGCTTTCGGCATCAACAAGCGTCTTTTCCCCAGACGCCAAACCGACATTGAATTCATCGCCTCGCGCACCGGGTCATTCCAATATTACTGTTCGGTGCCTTGCGGTGAAGGGCATTATGAGCAAATAGGTACTTTGTTTGTTGAAGAATAAAACTATTCTTTTTTTCTGCCGTCCAAAGCGTATTTGCCGCCGCCCAAAAGCGCAATCGCTACTCCGATTGCCGTGAGGCCGATGTCGCGATAGAGATCCGGGTTGGTTGATACTCCGTATTTAGCCAAAAACGAGCCGAGAAAGCTTGCGGTGAGCAATGCGGCCAAAAGGCCGATCCACTTGGTTTTTATCCCTAATGCGAGTCCCAAACCCACGGTAATTTCGGTAAGGCCCATGTAAAAGTTAATCGCCGCCGCGGCTCCCAAACCGAGAAAATTCAAAAGCAGCTGAATTTCAGCCGTCGTTTGAGATGAGCTTGCAAGTTTATGAAATCCGAAAAGCAGAAAAACTGCGGCAAGCCCGATGCGCAGAACCAATAAAGCGATATCTAAATTTTTATTTTGCGGTTCCATATTATTATTTTAATTCCTTTAATTTTTCCGTAAGCTTTGCCGTATTCACCCCGCCTGTCGAGAAAAGTTCGCCGTCCACCAATATTCCGGGAGAACTCATTACTTGATATTGTAACACAAGCTCCTGCCAGCGCGGATCTTCTCCCATTACCACTTTCTCGTATTTTACATTGGGAAACGACGCGGAGTTCTTAGACCACCAATCGTCGAATTTCTTGCATTCTACGCACCCCGGGACGCTTATTGATTGAAGCAATGCCATAGATAAATAATAACATTTTTATTCTGTCCGCTGAAACAGCATCAATACCCCCATCAAAACGAAGGCGGTAAGCGACATTACAGGAATTGTTATATAGCCAAATTCCATAAAGTAAACCTTTGCGCAAGAAACCCCCGCCGCTCCGCAAGGCAGCGCGGACAAGTTAAATAGAAGTCCGTAGTTATGGTATAACGCCACTGCCGCTCCTGCGGCCAGAAGCGCCAATACGATTTTTTTAACACAATATTTTTTCCAAACCGCGATTCCCAGAATAAGAACCGCCGGAAACATAAAAAAACGCTGGTACCAGCAGAGGCCGCATGGCTCAAAACCGAGTACGTTCGAAAAATATAAGCTGCCCGAGACCGCTCCCAATCCGGCCAAAAAAGCCAAAAATGTTGCTTGCTTTTCAATAAATCCGCCGATCGCGCGCTCCCCCGTAAAATATATCCATAATAAAATTACAATAAATACGTGTGCGAGCAGCGTTAGAAAAGAGACAAAAACAATCATATTTTGCAGCCGGTTTTTTCCGAAAGTTTATTTAATGGAACCTCTCCGGATTCACGCGAGCCGTCGGCAAATTCCCACGTCGGATATCCGGTGATATTTTTCTCCTTGCACGCCTGCAGCTGAGCTCTGCCGTCGGGAGTGGAGCACTCGACGTAATTCAAATATTTTTGAGAGTTTCCAAACATGGTTTTTTGGTTCTTGCAGTGCGGACACCAGAACGCCCCGTAAAATACGGCGCCTTTTTCCTTGAGGCACTGCGCAAAAGCATCCAATTTTCCGGGCGCATTGCCGCTTTTGACTGCGTAATAATACCATCCGCCCAAAATAACCGCTGCGGCAATTATTATTAAAAATATTTTAGGTTTTGCGTCCGCTATTATTTTCATAAAAATTAATCGTTATTCTTATAAATCTCAACGCCTTTTTTCACAATATTCCATGCCTTTTTCCAACCTATGAGACGCGCCCAGTAATGCCAGGACACCGCCGTTTTTATAATCCAGGGCAAATATCCTTCAAGCCTGATGCCATGCGACTCAAGCAGGGCGAATTTCCCTCCCAACGGGATGATAACTCCAGCATTTTCAGGCTTATATTCGAGAAGGGGCTTTTTCAAAATTAACCGCTTAATGTTTTCAGCGACGTATTTTGCTTCGCTCAGAGCCACGCTCGCCGTCATACGCATGGATTTTCCGGTTGACCCATCAATACAATAAGTATTGTCTCCGGCTCCAAAAACGTTTTTATACGGGAGTATTCGCATGTTCTTATCCACCTTCATGCACAACCCCTTTTCAAGCTGTACATCCGGCAAATCGCGTGAAAGTTCGTTTGCTTTTACTCCGGCTGTCCAGATAAACACATTATATCCGATTTTTTCACCGTTACCAATAATAACTTCCGAACCTGAAACGTCCTTGATGGGGCTTTGAAGCTTGAATTTTATTCCGAGCGAAGTAAGGCGCTTCATGGCCCGCACGGAAATCCACCGGCTTGCCGTTCCCAAAATTTTGTCGGCCTCTTCCACTATAAGGCATTCAAACGAACCTTCCGGCCGCCCGTGGATATCTTCCAATTTTTTGAAATAACCCATCATTTCAGCAGCGAGCTCGCAACCAGTAAAACCGCCGCCGCCAACGACGATTCTTATTTTCTTATTTTTCGCGGTATTGGCAAACGCTTCATCAACCGCATTGCGTATTTCCAGCGCGTCAAAAAAATTTTTGAGCGGCAGCCCCCGTTCCGCAATTCCCTTGTTCCCGAAATAATTCGATTCGCTTCCGGCCGAAAGCACAAGAACGTCATAATGCTGTTTTTTACCGCTGCCTAAAACAACGTCGGAGGCTTTAAAGTCAACTTTTAAAACCTTGTCTTCAAGCACGCTCACGCCGAGCTCATTCAAGAAAATATCTTCAAGAGGATAAATAGCCGAGGATTTAAATTCAAAAAAATCCAAAGGCAACGGTCCCTCCCCGAAAGCCTCCGGCAAATGCGCGGTGGAAACCTCATAAAAATGAGGGCTGTAAGCATGGTAGCGGCTTTTGTCTATCAGGGTTATGTGTATATTTCTTATTGCGCCCTCATGCCAATTAGACAAGATCTTGGCTACTCTTACGCCGGCAAAACCTCCCCCAACTATGACGATTTCCTGGATCATACAAATATTGTAGCAAAAGTTGATTTTTATCAAAATCCGTACCAAAATAGATGAGTCGTCGAATTTGATAAATATTTCGCCGAAGTAGCTCAGTGGCAGAGCAACGGTTTTGTAAACCGTAGGTCGTGGGTTCAAATCCCACCTTCGGCTCAGCGAATAACTGTATTGCCGCCGTTTTCGGGGGCTCCGTTTGCGTTTCTCTCCTTTTTGCCTCTGATAAATTTATTGGCCTTGTAAAGCCTGTTTTCAATTCTGATGAACCAAAGCCGGACTGTTCGCAGTGTTTTTTCCAAAGCGGCGAATGCCCGCTCCCTCAAATGGGCGTGCCATAGATTCGCTGTTTCCTCTTTTAAGATCTCCATAAACTTAGAAAGATTCGACGCGTAAAATAGCTCCCGATTCCGGCGGGCAATTATAAGCATGCCGATTGATGAAATTAATAATAAAGTTGCGTAAAATAACATATTCTATAGCTCGTATCTTACGAAACGCACTACTTCTATTTTTTCTCCGAATTTGCCGATTGCCCGCTTTATAAGTTCCTCAATCGTAATGGCCGGGTCTTTGACAAAATATTGCGAGAGGAGGGACGTATCGCGAAAGTGCGCTTCAAGTTTTCCGGAAACTATTTTTTCGGTCATTTCCGGCGACTTTCCCAGAATACCCGCTTCGGTCGCAAATAATCGCTTGGCTTCTTCTTTGGCATCCTCCGGTATTGCATCCTGACTGACATAGCCCGGATTCATAGCCGCAATATGGAGTGCAATTTCGTGAGCCAAAACGGCGAATTCTTCGTTTCTGGCGACAAAATCCGTCTCGCTTCTGATTTCAAGCATTACGCCTACGCGCTTGTTGCCGTGAATATAAGTTTCTATTATTCCGGCTCCGGTTGTGCGTCCGGTTTTCTTTGCTGCCAATGCTTCGGAAGATTTTTTAAGAAGCGCCATAGCCTTGTCCATGTCACCGCCGGTCTCGTCCAAAACTTTCTTACAAAGCATCATTGACGCTCCCGTGAGCTGGCGCAAATGCTTAACTTGGTCATTTAATGCTGGCATAAATCGTTAAATAGTTGAGTGGTTAAATAGTTCCCTGTGCCGCATTCGCCGCTATTGCCGGCTTCTCTTTTGTACCGGCTTCGTAGGCAGAAGCAAGCCGCCCGAGTATCAAAGATATTGAAGAAGCTGAATTGTCGTTTGCCGGTATCGGGTACGAAAGTCCGCGCGGATCGCAATCTGTGTTCAAGAGCGCGATAACCGGTATCTTTTTTCTTCGCGATTCGGAAAATGCGGTGCTTTCTTCTTTCGGATCAACAATGACGATGGCATCGGGCAGAAACTTGAGATTCTTGATGCCTCCCAACATCCTCTTAAGTTTCCTCAACTCCGCCATTTTAAGCAGTTTTTCTTTTTTTACGTATTTATCAAGCCCTCCTATTTCCTTTTCACGTTCGAGTTCCGTCCAATAAGCAAGCCTTGTCTCTATTATCTTGAAATTTGTTAATGTACCTCCAAGCCATCTTTCGTTTACGTAGGGATGGCCTAATTTTGTTGAGATCGCTTCAACTATCGCCGCAGCGGCAGGTTTTGTCCCGACCCAAAGAACGATTTTTTTGCCCGCTCCCAATTCACGCAAATAATTCTCCGCGTCTTTCAGTTTTTCAACCGTGCGCTCCAGATCAAATATTTCCATATTGCTGCGGTTGCCAAAAATATATTCTTTCATTTTCGCATGCCTAGTGGATTTACCGTAACCCAAATGAACCCCGGCCCCGAAAAGAGCCTCCAATTCGGAGCTTGGTGCCTTCCCATCCGGAAGACGGGTTTCCGTATTTATTTGATCATTTGCGCTCTGCATATGGTTATGAGTATAGCAAAAGATTAAAGTATTGCAAGCCTATTAAAAGCCTGCTAATGTATCTCATATGAAACAGGATATACATCCGAAATACTATCAAACCAAGGTTGATTGCGCTTGCGGCGCGGTTTTTGAGGCAGGGTCTGCCAAAGACAAAATGTCCGTGGAAATTTGTTCAAATTGCCATCCTTTCTACACCGGTAAGGAAAAATTGATAGACGCGGCCGGCCGTGTTGAGAAATTCCGCGCACGCGCTGCAAAAAAAACGGTTTCTAAGAAACGGAAATAACTTATGGACCCCGTTAGAAATAGCGGACGCATTTAAGAACATGATAAATAACAAAAGGTTAAAATTTATAATTGCTAATATAGAGCGCAAGGCGTTTATCGCGTCTGCGTCCTATTTCTAACGGGGTGGACCCCGAACTCCAAAAAAAACTTGAGGACGCTCTCAAGGAATATGATGCAATGGAAATGGATGTTGCGGAAAGTTTCAAATGGCCGCGCGACAAAGCTATTCGTTTTGGCGAACTGTCCAAAGTAAAAGTACTGGCTGAAGAATACAATTCCGCACCTGAAGTCCGAAAAAAAGATATTAATTCCAAACTGGCCAGTATGCTTGGCGCCGGAGGCTCGGCGGAAAAAAATAAAGCCATACTCGAAATACGCGCCGGGGTTGGAGGCGACGAAGCGGCGCTTTTTGCGGCTGATCTTTTGAGGATGTACCAAGCTTATGCGCAAAAACGCGGATGGCAATTTATGCTTATTGATGAGTCTAAAAACGACCTCGGAGGCTACAAAGAAGCAGTATATGAACTCCATGGAAAAGATGTATATAAACTTTTAAAACATGAATCGGGAGTTCACCGCATTCAGCGCGTACCGGCTACGGAAAAATCAGGACGGATACATACATCTACCGCTTCGATCGCCATATTGCCTATCGCGGAGGAAAAAGAAATTGAAATAAAAGATTCAGATATCGAAGTAACATTTTCACGCGCAGGCGGACCGGGAGGACAAAACGTAAACAAAGTTGAGACCGCGGTCAGAATATTGCACAAGCCCTCGGGAATCGTTATATCTTCGCGTGCAGAGCGCTCACAGTTAAAAAACCGCGAGTCCGCTATGCAGGTTTTGCGCGCGAAGCTTTTGGACGAACAGTTGAGAAAAGCCGAAGAAACGCAGCGCAAAGACAGAAAAGAACAGGTCGGCACGGCGGACCGCTCTGAAAAAATACGCACATACAATTATCTCCAAGACCGCATCACCGACCACCGCATCAACGTCTCATGGCATAACATAAAAGAAATCCTAAACGGCAACCTCGACGACATCATTGACGAATTTCAGAAGGTGTGATAATTTTGCGGTAGATTCAGTTGAAAGGAGTTTTTATGCTGTTATTGATTTTACGGTACTTGAATGAGCTGCCTCTATATGCGAACATCACTATTCTCGGTGTCGCCGGTTTTTGGGCCGGAAGATATCTCCGGTCGGGGCTTCTGGCCGCGATAACAATCATTGAACTAACCGCTTTGGCCTATCTTTGGTACACTTCCCACCAGGAAATTATGATAGTGTGGCCGCTGGCGCTTTCAGTTTACGAAGCTATTTTTTTATTCACGATCTGGGTTACGTTCATTTTGTCTTCCAAGCCTCATTTAGCCATAAAAAATCTCGGAAAATACATTTTCCGCAACAATTAACCGTCGCCGCGCGCCGGTTTTTTTATTTGATAAAATATATCAGCCATGATATTTCTGAGTCATGGAGGAAAAATCAAAGTTTCGCGCTGTTTTACACGGCAGCTTCCGCAAACACTTCAATGAAATAAAACGCGTACACGCGCTTTTTACCTCTGCCGGAATAGAGGTTTTGGCGCCAGAAATGTCGAAGATAAAGTCATTTGAGAACGGGTTTGCCGTGCTGGAGTCCGATGTTTCGGAAGATTCGCGTATGACGGAGCTTTTATACCTCCACAATCTTTTGCGCCTCGGGAAGGAAGGCTTTAGTTATTTTATCGATCCGGAAGGCTATATCGGCAAAAGCGCGTCTTACGAGCTGGGCATCGCCCAACTTTCAAATGTCCGCTGTTTTTTTTCTGAAATGCCAAAGGACCATCCGGTATATGTCCATAAAAATGCAATATGGAAACCGGAGTGTCTCGCAGAGTATATTCAGCAAAATGGGAGCTTGCCGGAACCGCAAGTACATACAAATGAAGAAAAAATCCAGGCACTTTGGGAAGAGCTTATCGTTCCGGGATCGATCGTCACCGTCGGCGGCATAATTGAATACGCGGATGCGAGAAAAAAAGAGAAAGAAATTTTACTTGTAAAAACCCATAAATGGGGCGGCAGATATTCTATCGTTGGAGGAAAAGTCCGCAGAAACGAGCGCTTGGCGGAAGCTCTTTTGCGGGAAGTAAAGGAAGAAGCATCGCTGGCGGGAGCGGTGGGAGATCATTTGTGCACATTCGACCAGATAAAATACTCCGGCTATTACTTAAAGGGCGTAAGCCATGTTTTCGTGGATAATATTGTCCGCGTAGGAAGCAAAAAAGTTATTTTGAACGATGAAGCTGAAGATTTTATCTGGATGCCCGCGAAAAATGCATTGAAAGAATTGGATATCGAACCTAATGCGCGCCACACCGTGGAACTTTACGCAAAAATTCTCGCATAACATACAGTGCGTAAAAAACACGATCGTGCATTTTAAGTACAATAAATTAAGATAATTAGTTTTGCGCGAGGCTTTGAAGAAGATCAATCTGATCCTGATATTTTTTTGCTATCGCCATGACATCGTCGCCGTAGAAGCGATATGCGGTTTTTTGCCAGTTGGAGCCGGCGAAATATTTCATCGCCGCAGTCCACTCGGCATTATACATTTGCGTGCCGGCGCCGTTATCGGTGAGCAACAATGCCGCGGCGGCAAACCCATCCCTCGCGTTCCATGGATTTGGCGGTTTCGAGCCCGTGGCCTGCGTTATGCGTTTTTCAAAAAGAACCCATGTTGAAGGAATAAATTGGGCGGGACCCATTGCTCCTCCCCATCCTCCTGTTTGCGGACAGGAAAGAGGCATTAAATTGGGATCTAATCCCAGGCGCGAAGTAATATCAAGATATGGCGCGTGGTCGCGCGCCGGCTTCATTATCGCCTGCCACTTGAATTTTGGAGGATCATCCGGCAAATTACATTGGCCGATATTCGCTCCTAAATTGGTTTCTTGTGTTATCACGCCCAAAAGAAACGCCGGACGGATTCCCGTTGCGCGTTCCGCAGTATTCGCATATTCAAGAGCCTTTTCAAAAGAAATTGACGGCGATCCGGAAAGTAAAAAAAGCTGGCTTCGTATATTAGCCGCGTTTTTAGCTTTATCCTTTAATATTTTTTGATATTCTGATTCTTTTCCTTTGGTATCCGCAAGAATTTTATTTTTGGATTTTTCATTAACTTGCAATTGCTTTTGCTCAAGTTCTTGTATTGCTTTTAATTCCACTTCCTGGTCCTTCTGATCCTGCAGGTCTTCTTTAGCGCGCCTCTCTTCAATACGCAGGTTATTGAATTTATCGAAAGTGTTTTGTAGCTCTCCCTGGATATCATTCAGTGATTCCACTTCTCCAAAAAATTGCGATAGGTTTTGATACGTTAGGGCAAGTTCAACCGTCGAAAGACCGTCATTTTCATGTATTTTTCTTAAAAATTGCGAAAGAGAGGCGCGCGACCGTTCTATGTCGGCCTCAAGCACAACAATGTTTTTTGATTTGTCCTCGATGCCCGTGAGCAATTTATTGATCCTTAAAATTCTCGCTTTTATCGCGATTTTTGCTTTTGAAATCTGGGCATTCAAAAGATCGATCTCGCTCTTCAATGATTTTCCTTCCCGTTGCTTTTGGACAATGAGATCCTGATATTCCGATATTTGTTTTTCGTAGTCCGCAAGCTCCGCTTCAAGCCTGGCTCTCTGCTGAGCAACCAAAGCCGGATCAACCGCGGCTGAAATGAATACCGCTCCTCCCAAAAAAACGAGAACCAGCGCCAGCTCCAAAAAAACTTTCGATAACTTTCCCATGATTATATTTTAGATCTATTTTTTTGCGGATTTCGACTCTCCGACACCATCCGCAGTTCCTTCTTCGCCTTCGCCCTCTTCCTTGGCTTTCTTGCCTACAACTTCGATATTCGCAAGGTCAGGCGTTTCTCCGGTTGTCTCCGTTTCTTTTATTTCTTCTTCGCTTCTTGGAGGCTCAACTAAAACGACGGTCTCTTCCTGTTCTTTTGTTGCTTTCACGCCCGAAGGAATTTTAAGATCTCCAACCGTAATTTTATCTGCAAAGGTTTTCAGCGTAGAAATATCAACGACTATTGAGTGAGGAAGGTCTTTTGGCAGCGCCTCGATCTCCAGCTCGTGATGTACTTTAACTAATATTCCGCCGGCTTTTACCGCGTCGGATTCGCCGATAAATTCCAAAGGTACATCGACCTTCAACGCTTTCGACATATCTACAATATAGAAGTCTGCGTGGATTGGATTATCTTTCAGCGGATCGACAGCCACCTCGTGTATCAAAACGTTTTTCTTTTCTTTGCCCACCTCCAGGCTTATGATTGTCGCTTCTCCGGCAGACCGCCATAATTTCATAAATTCACCTTCTTTTACCGCAATATTTTCAGATTTTGATCCTTTTCCATACACAACGGCCGGCAAAAGCCCCTTTTTCCTAAGGTTCGCTGTTTTTTTGCCTAAAATATCACGTTTTTCTGCGGTAATTGACTGCATTGAATAAGCCTAACATAGCTTTGCTTTTGATGGAAGCCCCTTGACAGATCTATATAGTCTTGCTAAGAATATAGCCAGAAAGAAGGTGAGAATGATGAAGAGAAATATGACGGTATCGGTTTCTGTCGCAATCGTTATCGGTTTAGCCTTTGCGGTGGGTGGCATTCTATTATTGGAAAACAATAAACCACGATATGCCCACGCCCAAGCGCCGACCGAAAATTGCGAGCAGTATTTTGAATTACAGAAAAAGACTTACAACAACATAGAAAAAAGTTCATGGCCACATATACAAGCCTCTCATTCTGCCGCTCATGGAGCTATGTTCCTTAGTTGCCTCGCGCGAAATAAACACTAAATCACTAATCTCGCTAAATCCGATTCACGCTGCCGAAATGCTTAAGCTTTTCGGCAGTTTTTTTTATCTATCAAACGAGTTGATTCGTTAAACTTTTCGCGTTCGCGAGAAGTTGGACTAGATATTTTATTATTTATATTATTGTACAAGATCAAACTTTAACCGCAGATCAGCATCGTTGTTAATACTTGATACCTCCAATATCCGCACGTGGTTGCGAATATCAAACACTTCGACAATAAAATCGACTGCATTTTGGCATTCATAAGGAAATATCCAGACACTTTTTTGAAGCTCTATAAAACCTATTTTCTTGAGTTCCCAGCGTAACGCATCCCTTGCCTTCTTTTTTTTCTCCGGTATATCAAAAATAACAACTCTCCATTTTCCATCCCATTTAGCCGGAATTGCTACTCTGATATTCTCGGGATCATATCTAAACGCATGTAGTTGCCCAAGTTTTGAGAGTACGACTGAAACAGTACCGTCATTTTCTTCTTTGAATTCGATTAGACGCTTATAGTTAATTTCCTTGATTATGCGGCTGAAAGTTAAACGATCTGTTTCTGGCGGCGCGTTGGGCGTGTTTTTGCATAGTTTGGCATGCGTCCGCGGAGATTTTGAAAACCCCAGCGCCAATCCGCCTGCAAGGAGCATGACAATACGCTGTTTTAGCGGACTATAATAGTATTTCGTCATCGGTTCAACTTTATGCGACCGCGTATAGTTAGTCAACTAATTCAATAGTGAGGCAAATTAAGCTCCGACTTAAATCCGATTCACGCTGCCGAAGAGCTTAAGCTTCTCGGCGGTTTTTTCTTTTATGGCTTTGATGACGGGCGCGAACATTTTGTACGGAGTGGTTTCTTCGGGATTGTCCGCAAGAAATTTTCTCAGCGCGTCCGTATAGGCTACTCGAAGTTCGGTATTTATATGGATATTATTTATCCCGGCCTCTATCGCGTTTTTAATCTGTTCATCGGGTGTTCCCGAACCGCCATGAAGAACCATTGCGATATCTCCTATCATTGACCTGATCGCTTCTATTCTCGCAATATCGAGCTTTTTAACATTTGCCGCGATGCCGTGCAGATTCCCTACTGCCGGCGCAAAACGGTCCACGCCGGTTTCCTTTACGAATCGCGCCGCCTCTTCCGGCTTGGTTAAGCTTTCAGGCGGTATCTCGATTATTTCCTTGTAAATTTTCGAAGATTCGGTGACCAAGTACCCAACTTCCCCCTCCACTGAAATATTCTTATTTTTTGCGCGGGCTGTCGCAACTATCTCTTTGGTTCCCGCGATATTTTCTTCAAGCTTTGCGACAGAAAGATCTATATGCACCGAATCATAGTCCGCATTCACCGTCTCCTGCGCGGCGCCCACGCTTTTGTGGTGATCGGCATTTAGAAATATCGGGAGTTCATATTCATCGCGATAAGCATTTACCATCACCCGCGCTTGTTTTGAACCGATGAATTTCCTTTCGCCTTCTGATGTACCGATCAGAAGCGGAGCGCCAAACTCCTTTGCCGCCTCGCAAATCCCCGCCAGCGTAACCGCGTCCGAAATATTAAAATGAGCCAAGGCCCATCCTTCTTTTAATGCTTTATTTAAATAGTCGTTTAGAGTCATTAAATTTTAAATCAACTTCGGCAAATAATCGGCCGGGGCGTCTTCCATGAATTTTTCAAGCTGATAGCGGTTAAGCAATCCTTCCTGGGCGCCAACATGCTGAACCACCGACATTGAATTTATCGGTCCCCAACGGAGAGCGTCTTCAATGCGCCTGCCTAACGCAAGAGCCACCACGAACGTAGAAGAAAACCCGTCCCCTGCGCCGGTTCTTTCCAATGGCGGCCGGGGATCGGGATATATGGGCATGAACCATGTGGATGCGCCATCATACGCGTATGAGCCTTTGGTGCCGTCCGTAATAACCGTTATCTTCGGACCCAATTCAGACATACCCGTCAATAAATGTTTTATGTCGCTGCTGGTATCTTCAAGAATGCGCTGCGCTTCTTCTTTGTTGCAGATAACCACTTCCGTGCGCTTGTAGATCCCGGCAAGCTTTTTTCTGCCGAATTTCATCTGGTATGTTCCCGGCTGGAAAGCCAGTTTAATTTTTGGATGTTCAGTGATATATTTCTCAAAAACCTCATGGAATGAAAGAGAATTATCCGCCATTGAGGAAAAATAAATCCACTTCGGGTCCCCGAAAAACGGCAGCTTATAGTCATACTCCTGATGCTTTATCAAAATAGTCCTGTCATCGGTATACCAAAGGACGTAATGATAATTAGTTTGCCTGCCGGAATTTATCGTAACAAATTCCGTGCTTATATTTTCTTTTTTGAAGTTCGCCAGTATCTCCTTTCCATAATTATCATCGCCGACATTCGATATAAATGCCGTTTTTAATCCCAGACGCGTCGCGGACACCGCGGCATTCGCGGCATTGCCCACTCCCGGCAGCACATAGACCTCCTCATAAGGAATCTTGTCCTTAAAACGCATGCAGATCTTGCAATTCTCTTTGTCGACATCGCATGTGACTGTCGCGTCTTTTAATTTTATAAAACAATCAGTTACTGTGTCCCCGATTGCTACGAGATCGTAAGTTTCCATATTTTTATATTAATTATTTGCACAAAACCGTAAAAATATCATCGCCACCGCCCGCAACCCTATCAATACCGAAAGACACAACTGCCCTTACAGCCGTTCCATTCGCAATTCCCCCGCAACCAAGAACTCCTGTGTTGCAGGTACCGTTAGAATAAAAGCGGTATGCCGTTCCCCAAGGATCATTTGAAATATTCGCTATATAAGGGCCTTTCCAACTCGGGAAAGCGGTTGTTCCGTCATTGGTGAGACCAACATTTGTACCCGCTCCACCCACCAGCGTCACCGCGCCGACCGCCGGGGAAGGGATGCAAACAGCCGCAGAGGTATGCGTGGCGCCGGGACTCGGCGATTGGTTTGTGTCTCCTTCAAGCTGCAAGATAGCCGACCGGAGCTGATTTCCGTCCGCCTGCGCTCGTGTATTATAAGCCTTTAAACGCGCAACGCGTATTGACGCCAGTATCATCGATGCCAGCAAACTCATAATTGCGATTACGATCAGCAATTCCACCAAAGTAAATCCTTTTTTATGCATTTTAAGTTCCAACATAGATCGCTATCAATACGGAAATAAAAATAACCGCAACCGATGCCAAAATCAGATAATTATTCGCCTGTTGTTCCGTTTTTATTGCCCCGCCGGATATTTTAATCACCCATTGAGCGATTTTTTTACCCCAACTAAGATCCATGGCGCGCGCGCTTTTGTTTATCTTGGTCTCGCTAAATACGACGTTTTTATTGCTTGTATTTTCTTCCATAGCGCGTGGTTATCGTTTTAACATTAAAAATAATGCCAGAGAGCCCCCGACGATACTTAGAGCCATTAACATGTATAGTAATTGCATGATTGAAGTATACAATATTTAAGGTTGTTTTCGTAATAGGACTTTTTGCACAGCTTCCTTAATCGCTCCGACACCCATGCCGAGACGCTCCACGAGCTCGGCAGCCGATCCTGATTCGCCAAAACGATTTTGCACGCCCACAAATTCAATCGGAACCGGGCAATTCCGGGCTAATACTTCGGCTACAGCCGAACCCATGCCGCCCTGGACCTGGTGCTCCTCAACCGTAACAACGGCGCCGGCATCGCGGGCCGCCTGAATTATGACGGTTTCATCCATCGGTTTTATAGTGTGGTTATTGATGACTCGGATATTTATACCCTCTTTTTCAAGCTCGGCCGCGGCAAGAATCGCATTATGAACTAACGGACCGCATCCGATTATTGCCACTTGTGGCAATAATCGTGCCGAGGCTTCCGAAGGCCCACCGTTATCCGAATCCCAAACCACTTCTGCTCTCCCAATTTGAAAAGGCGTATCCACTGTCGTAAAAACGGGAGTCTTCTCGCGTGCCAATCGTATATAAACCGGGCCGGCAACATCCAAAGATGCAATCGTGGCTTTTCTTGCTTCGTGCATGTCCGCGGGATAAACGACCGTCATGTTCGGAATGGGCCGCATTATTGCCATGTCTTCTGTCGCTTGATGTGTCGCTCCGTCCGGACCCACGGAAACTCCGGCGTGAGATCCGGCTATCTTAACAGGAACATTGTTATAACAGATCGTTGTTCTTATCTGCTCCCAATTTCTCCCGGGACTGAACATCGCATAGCTCGAAATAAAAGGTATTTTACCGTAATTGGCGAGGCCTGCGGCGACGCTTGCCAGATTTTGTTCCGCAACTCCCATTTGAATGAAACGCTCCGGAAATTTTTTCGCGAAAAGATCCATTTTGGTGGATTCCGTAAGATCCGCGCAAAGCGCCACCACTTTTTCGTTTTCCGTGCCGGCCGCCAAAAGCCCGTCTCCGAAACCCGCCCGCGTAGGTTTTTGCTCGAGCGTTTTTAAGTCCAAGATATTATCGGCTAATTTTAAATTCTGATTTATAGGCATATTATTGCGGTGATCTTAATTCTTCCGTAAAACGCGGGCGTAAACCACTGAAACTGGCAGTTGAATTTATCTGATCCTCGGAGAGCACATTTGAAGCAAAAGAATATATCCAGACCGCGAGCAATGATGAGATAACCACCATTATCACCATGTAAAATTTAGTCTCGATATCTCTTGATTGTATATTTATTTTTACCGCAAAATTAAAATTCATCCCGTTTAGAAATAGGATGCATGCGCAAAACACGCCTCGCACCCTAAATTATTATTATTATTAAATTTTGACTTTTTTGTATATATCATATTTTTTTATGCGTCCGCGATTTCTAACGGGATTCATTTGATTATTGGTGCTCGCTTGTAATTTTGCCTTGCATCGTGCGGAGCTCCGCCAGAAATTTCGCCGCCTGCTCTTTATTCGGCGGAACGCCGTGCCACTTGTAATCAAATTCTATCTCTTTAATGCCCTTCCCGGGAATAGTGTGCGCCAGTATCAGCGTAGGCTTCTCATATATGGCTTTTGCCTCTTCAACGGCGGCTGCGATTTCTTCAAAATTATGGCCGTCGATTTCTAACACGTGCCAGTTAAATGCCTCGTATTTTTCTTTTAACGGCTCTAACGGCATCACGTCTTCCGTCATGCCTTCAATCTGTATATTGTTGCGATCTATTATAGCTGTAAGATTATTTAATTTATACTTTCCGGCAAACATAACTCCTTCCCAGATATTGCCGGCGTCCTGTTCTCCGTCGGACATCAGGCAATAAACGCGGAATTTTTTCTTATCCATTCTTGCGCCGTAAGCATAGCCGGCGGCTTGGGAAAGCCCGGAACCTAGCGGCCCGGAAGTTGTTTCGATGCCCGGCAATGTGCCGCGGTGTGGATGCCCCTGCAGACGGGACCCGAACTTGCGCAACGTTTTTAATTCTTCCAACGGAAAATAACCGGCATGCGCGAGAGTTGCGTATTGCACGGGACAAATATGTCCGTTGGAAAGTATCAGCCGATCACGGTCCTCTAAAAGAGGGTTTTTCGCGTCATGATTTAATATATGAAAATAAAAAGCGGTAAAAATATCCGCCATGCCTAAAGGCCCCGCAGTATGCCCGCTTCCCGCCTCTAAAAGCATCTCAATTATCGACTGCCTGATGTCGTTGGCCTTTTGCTCAAGAAATTTAATTTTTGATTCGTGTAGATGGGGCATATTTTATTATATCATATTATATCACAGGCCGTATTCATCTGCGCTCGCACCAGAATATATATTTCCATTGTATTTAGTCATTTGGGCCGAAACTGTATCATGATCAAACCAAGAGGTAATGTTTGTTTCGGGGTTAACATCAATGGGCAAAGTAAAATAATTAGCAAAAACAGAAAATGGTAAAATTAATGTTATTGCAAGAATTGTCCAATGAGTTTTATCTCTGAAAATCATTTGTTTGAAAAATTTATTGTTGCTAAAATTTTATCTGATATTTCCTTGGATTTATCAGGGGTAAGAGCGCCAAAAATAAATGGCATCGGCCTGCCGGGTAATTGCACGCGGAGAACAATTCGATAGCCATTAACACCATCTGACCTATCGGCCTGCCATGTCTGTGCTTCTTTGTCGCCAATAAAATATTGCGGATGGGTCCAATCTATATTTGACAATTCTCGATCTCCCGTGTTAACTGCAAACGCGTACCCATCACCCTCCATTAAAAGACCTAGTCTCCCCTCGCTCTCAAATCCAATATCCATCGTCCAATTGGACGGATACGCGAATGCTATTCCCCAATCTGCATTTTTATAAATTTTCCAGCTCTCGGGAATGAATTTGGGCTCTGGTGCTTTTTTTACTTCTTTTATTCCCGAATTATTAGAATCCGTCGTCGTTGGAGCAATTTTCTCGTCATTGTTTAACGGTAAGGCAATTTGGTTATTTGATACCCTAAACGTGAGGTTAATATACACGGCCAATAAAGCTATTAATGCTATTAAAAAGATTATGGCCGGCTTAGAGATCTTCATATTTACTTAAATTGAAAACTTTCAATTATTTCATCCGCAAATGGCTTAAAACTCTCATATGTCCCCGATAAATTGAAAAGGTAAATATGTTCGTCTTTCAAAACGAAAATGACGGGGTGTATTAAAGAGCCAAATTGTTCGATTTGATAAATTGCTGGATACCCTGCCACTTCTGTGTTAGTTTGCTCAAGGACTTTTGGTAGAGGAACTGAAGAATTATTTTGATTTTGAACCCACTCACTGAGCGATAGACCTTCTGACGGGAGAACAACTATTTCAAGTTTAAAATAATCTTTACTTCGTTCTCTGCGTTGCTCAAAAGGCAAAGCATCTAAGGCCCGGATATCAAAATTCTCAACTCTCAAATACGACATCCCCGGAATTTCATAAACATTCCACTGCGGAGAATATTGAAACGTAAAATTATAATTGGTTTTTCGAAATTCAACTCGTTCGTCCGCCGATTGAACGGTGCCATAATTTATGAGCAACAGAGTAGCAATCAAACCGCTGGCAAAAATAGCGCCAGATATAATCTTCTGGTCTCTAAAATAGATTAGTATATTCATATCTTCATGATAGAACCGATTCCTTCATCCGCATAAGCAAGTTATCCACAATATCAATTTCAGAGCCGCCCAACTTTTTAGTATGCGGAGGAAATTTTCCTTTTTTCAAAATCTCAACTGCCGCCTTGATCTTAGATTTTTCTTGGGCTGAAGCAGCCTTAAATCCTTTAATTGCTTTCGGCCTAAAAAATACTTCAGCCATTGAATTGCCGTTTTACGGCGAGAATCGAATACGCTTCTGATTTTTTGGATCGGACAATGCAGAATTTAATCTTGCAAAGTCTTCCATATCTTCCTTCGATTCTTCCCATTTTCTATAAGTTTCCCAGTCCAAAACAACATAACGCGGGACGCCGCCTTCTTTAAGTATTGCTGGTTTTTTCATTTTTATTGCCTTAGATATAGCAGTGGTAGTCATGTGCTTATTATAGCATAG
The DNA here is from genome assembly GCA_964640425.1 of uncultured Candidatus Saccharibacteria bacterium. Taxonomy (GTDB): domain Bacteria; phylum Patescibacteriota; class Minisyncoccia; order UBA11713; family 2-01-FULL-45-33; genus 2-01-FULL-45-33. The sequence goes on from CAZXFC010000001.1 coordinate 22,430, forward strand.
CCAGTCCCAAAATCAATCACTGTCTTCTAAAAACTTAATATTTTCCTGAGTTATCATATTCCGGAATCAGACTCTCCGAACCAGCTGCTTGCTTGGGCATACGTCGCCCAATGGACGTCCCCGTTTTCATCTTCCAGTCCGACCGCGTCGATTTCGTTCCAGCCTGGAACTTTTGTGGATTTCAGCGATAGTCTTATCTGTTTGATCAAAATCAGGTCTTGAAGGTCTATGCGGTTGATCACGTATCCTTCACCGGGAAACGATGCTGCCGGACGCGCATCTCTTTGCCACAATTGAACGGCGTTCTCGCCCTGGATCATATCAATCTCATCCAATGCGCCCGGATTAAAACTTTCATAAACAATAACGGCCTTTGTTAAAATATTTTTGCCGTAAGAAAGCAGAAGCCATTCGTCCTGGTCATCTTCCGTGCGCGACGCCCATGCAGTTCGATAATCGCCCCCGACAAGCATCGGCGAGTCAGGAAAACCTGTCGCCTGCTCGGGTCCCCATGGACGCCCGGCAAATGCAATTGGAGGCGCAAGCGGAGGTTTAATTGGCGGCGGAGAAAATGCATCAGTGTTATCGCATCTTGCCAGTGAAAAAAGCTTTTCGCTTCTTGCGATAATTGGCTTTAATTGTTCGTCAGCGGCCCTGCCCATTAAAACAACTTCATACCCCTTTCCTTCCGGCATAATAAAGCCGACTCCTTGCCCGACTTTCCAATCGTATTCATTATCTTCGGCAGGCACACTTTCGAGCGGATAACCCGTGGAGCCGTTTATTTCCAAACCGACATTTACCGACCGCAGTCCTTTTTGTTCCCATTTTATTTTAATAGAATCACCGATGCATAATTTCTCTCCGCCATTCGGATAAATAATTTTCAAACCAACGCTCGAATTTTTACTCTCTGCCGGACTCTCACTCAATAAATAATTCGTAATTAAATGCGGCGCCGAAAAAACTCCGATCGTTACGCCGACTATCAGCATGATTGCACCAACTATAAAAATATTTTTATCTGGAGTCATAAATTCTTCAACTCCTCAATCGCTTCTTTTATCGATTTTTTTGAATCAAATATCGCGGAGCCGGCGACGAGGAGGTTAGCTCCTTCGGCGATGCAACGCCGGGCGATGGATTTGTTTACGCCTCCGTCAATTTCTATTATAGCGTTTTTTGCCACGTGGCGTATATGGCCTATCTTGGCTAAGATTTGTTCATCGAATTCCTGGCCGGAAGGACCGGGATTAACCGCCAAAAGCAAAAGCGTTTCAACTTTATCCAGAAAAGGAAAAAGTTTCAGCCATGGCGTATCCGGTTTTACGGCTATGCCAGCTTCTTTTTTGGCTTCGTGGATTTTCTCAATCAAAAGCTGATGATCATGCGTGGCTTCCTGATGAAAAATTATCCTCGAAACGGCCGGGCTCACCAGCCACTCATGGATGTCACGCTCAGGCCTGTCGATCATCAGATGGAATTCAAGCTTTATTTCGGGCCTATAACCAACCAAATCCTTGGACTCGTGCCAGCTGACATACTTTGTAAAAACACCGTCCGAAACGTCAACGTGAGCCCATTTTATATAAGGCTCAACCTGTTTTATGCGTTTTTTAAGTTCTGCAAAATCAGAAACATTGATGGAGGGAATAATTTCAACTCCGGCCTCTTTCCGAATTGTTTTCTTTAATCTCGTCATAAATTTATGGCCAATCGTAGCCCGGAAAATAATCGCGAATCAGCCGTGCTTCGGGAACGCCGGCCCCCAGCAATTCTTTTTCAAATGCCTCTACCATAGGTTCGGGGCCCGAAAGATAAAATATAGGGACAGTAAAATCAGGCACCTTGGCCCTGATCTTCTCCATAGTAAGCTTTTCAGACCCGACAAAATAATAAATTCCAATATTTTCTCTCCCCATCCATGATGCAAGCGATTCCAGCTCGTCTTTAAATATGATTTCCTCGGTCTTATTCGCGTACAAAATCTTTACTTTGATATTTACGCCCCTATTGTTCAGGCTCGTTAAGATAGAATGAAACGGGGTTATGCCTATTCCGCCGGCAATAAAAATATATTCTGCCGGTACCGGCGACTCCAATATAAAATCGCCTTCGGGCCCTTCCGCTTCTATCTCGCCTCCTATAGTCAAATCGCTGAGGTATTTTTTGAAAGAACTGGTTTTATCTCCGGAAACGCGCGTCGTAATCCAAATCTGCCGGGTAAAGGGCGCTGAGGATATCGTGAAATATCTTTTTTCTCCGCGGGAATCCGGATTCGGATGACGGAGTGTATAATGCAAATACTGTCCGGCGCGCCAGGAAAATCCCACCGGCGGCTCAAAAATAAAAGTAACCGCATCCCCGGCTTCTTTTTTCTTTTGTATAAGCTTGAATTTCATATTTTAATTATTTCTTGTTCTTAAGCGCGGCTTTTATGAATTCTTTAAACAACGGATGCGGCGAGAGCGGACGCGATTTGAATTCCGGATGAAATTGAGTGCCAATAAAGAATGGGTGTTTTTTAAGTTCGATTATCTCCACAAGACCGCTTTCAGGGTTAACTCCGGAAGAAACCAGCCCCTTTGATTCCAACACTTCTTTTAAAGCATTATTAAATTCGTATCTATGCCTGTGGCGTTCGGAAATTTTTGCGGTTTTATAGGCGCGGTAGGCCACAGTCCCTTCTTTTAACTTGCAATCATAGGATCCGAGGCGCATTGAACCTCCGAGTTCTTTTTTAAGATATTTTTCTTTTTGGTCCGCCATTACGTCGATAACCGGATATTTTGTTTTAGGATTTACTTCGGTCGTATTTGCCCCTTGCATACCCGCGACATTCCTTGCAAATTCAACCACCGCAAGCTGCATGCCGTAACAAAGCCCAAAGAATGGCTTTCCCGATTTTCGCGCAAATTCTATTGCTTTTATTTTCCCTTCGACTGCGCGGGAGCCAAACCCGCCGGGCACGATTATCCCGTCCACGCCTTCAAGTTCTTTAGCCATTTTCCGCCGGTCATTCTCATAAGATTCACCGTCAAGCCACAATATCTCTGATGCCGCTCCTTGTTCCCAGGCAGCATGCTTTACCGATTCAATAACGGAAATATACGAGTCCGGCAAAGTGAATTTCCCAGAGCCGAAATATTTGCCGACAATACCGATCTTAACTCGTTTCTTGGCGTTCGCTCCGCGGCGGACCATTTTTGCCCAATCCGCGAGATCGTGTTTTTTTTCACGAAGCCCGAATTTCGCCAGTATCTTATGTCCTAACTTTTCCCTTTCAAAATTCAGCGGCGCCTGATAAATATTAAAAATATCAGGAGCTGAAATTATGTCTTCCGGATGCATATTGCAGAAAACGGAAAGTTTTCTTTTCCTCGGCTCATCTAAAGGAACTTCGGAGCGCGCCATAATAAAATCCGGCTGAATGCCCGCTGAATTCAACGCGCGGACCGCGTACTGCGTCGGCTTTGTTTTCATTTCACCCGTAAGTTTGGGAACGGGAAAATAGCTTACCAATATGAAAATGACTCCGGACGGATCTTTTAATTTCAGCATTCTCGCGGCCTCAAAAAAAACAAGATTCTGATATTCTCCGACAGTTCCGCCTATTTCGACAAGTACAAAATCGGCGCGTGTTTTTGCGGCGGCATTCTGAAGCCTCCGAATGACTTCTTCGGGAATGTGCGGCACCGTTTCAACGCATTTTCCGCCGTAGCCGAGGGCGCGTTCGCGGTTTATGACCGAAAGGTAAACCGAGCCCGAAGTCATGTAATTCTGCGCGAAAATATTTTCATTCAAAAATCTTTCATAATTTCCGATGTCCTGGTCGCACTCCATGCCGTCATCGGTCACGAAAACTTCCCCGTGCTCAATCGGATTCATCGTGCCGGCATCCACATTTAGATAAGGGTCTATTTTTACGCAGGTTGCGCGGAAACCTTTTGATTTTAAAATACGCGCGACCGAAGCACAGGTTATTCCTTTGCCTATGCCCGACATTACTCCGCCTATTACGAAAATATATCTTGTCATTGATCGATTTTTTCTATTCTTCTTTTGTGACGTCCTCCGGCGAATACCGTATTGAGCCATAATTGAAGGGCGATCTTGGCGTCTTCTTCCGTCACAAAACGCGCCCCGAACGATAATACATTAGCGTTGCTGTGCTCTCTTGATAAATCTATTATTTTCATCGCACCGCCGTAAAATACCGTGGCCCGCACGCCCTTGAATCGGTTCGCGGCCATAGCTTCTCCCTGCCCGGAACCGCCGAAAATAATTCCCCGATCTGTTTCGGGATTTTTAGCGATTGCAAAAGCAACAGGTTTTATAAAATCCGGATAATCGTCTTCCGCCGAAAACTCAAAAGCTCCTTTATCCACAACATCGTATTTTTTATCGATCAGGAATTTTTTTATGATTTCTTTTAATTTGAATCCCGCGTGATCAGATCCTAAAAAGATTTTCATTTTAAAAATACTAATATTAATCTTAGTGATAACGACATAATTAAAAACATAATTGTCGACACAAAAGAAACTGCGTAGCCGATATCTTTAATATTAAACCACCAACCCAACAAAAAAGTAATCGCAGAAAGTATCGTTAAACCGAAAGCTATCTTATAAGTTAGCTCTAAACCGCGAACAATATCTGACTTTAAATTCATATTTACAAATTTTGTGCAATCCTACTTACGTGCTCCACTAAAGTCGCGGTATAACCGGCTTCGTTGTCGTACCAGGAAAATACTTTTACAAGATCGCCGCAGAGCATG
>CAZXFC010000001.1:27222-37559 GCA_964640425.1 uncultured Candidatus Saccharibacteria bacterium
TACTTTGGTGAAGCCGAGATCCACAATGGCGCCGTATGGCTCGCCGATGATGTCCGTCGAGACAATCGGATCCTCGACTGTTTTTAAACTTTTCGCCCATCTCGGCTCCGCGGCGGCTTTTTTAAATATATTATTTACTTCTTCAACCGCAGTTTTTTTCTCCGTTAACACGGTCATTATTGATAACGACCCGGTAAGAGTGGGCACTCTAACGGATTCTGCCTGGAATTTTCCCGCGAGCCCGGGAATCGTCTGCACTACCGCCTCCGCGGCGCCGGTCGTTGAAGGCACGATATTTGCGGCGGCAGCCCTTCCCCTTCTCGGATCCTTTGCGTCGGGACCGTCAACGAGTTTTTGCGTGGCGGTGTATCCGTGAACCGTGGTCATCGCTGCGCGACTTACGCCGAAATTTTCCAAAATAATCTGCATAACCGGAGAGACGGAATTGGTCGTGCAGGAAGCGTTGCAAGTTATGGGGTTGTCAGTTTTAAAACGGTCGTCGTTTACGCCTATGAGAGCCGTCACAACATCGTCCCCTGCCGGAGCCGTAATCACGACTTTTTTTGCGCCCGCCGCAATATGCGCTTTCGCCTTTTCAGCCGATGTAAAAAATCCCGTGGATTCCACAACAATATCCACGCCCATCTTTCCCCATGGCAATTTAACCGGATCCTTTTCCGCAATAACCTCAACCCGCCTGCCGTCAACAACCAAAGCGCCGCCCTCGACTTTGACTTCCTTTCCATACCTGCCGTAGACCGAGTCATATTTCAATAAATATGCCAAAGTTTTCGAATCGGTAAGATCGTTGACCGCGACTATCTCGAAATCAGTTTTTCCAAGCGTCTCCCGCAAAAACGCCCGGCCGATCCTCCCAAACCCGTTAATTGCTATTTTTATCATGAAAATATGATAGCACAAACTCTAAATTAAATAAAAATGAATAAATGCTATGATAGATCTAGAAAATCAATCAAAGGAAACAAGAAATGGATAAATTAACCCAAAGCCGATATGATTATATCTTTAAAAATAAGGCAATTTTCGAAAAAGTCAGACGCGATGACATCGCGGGGGCAAAACCCTTGCTCCAAGCTTTCCAGCCGATAATCGAACAAGTGAGGGATTATCGCGAACTTGTGAGGCTGGGAATAGACTTAGCTGGCGGCGCACTGCTTTATGGGCCCCGCGGCACAGGAAAAACACATTTTTCCAAATATCTTGCGACGGAAAGCAACGCCCGCTTCATAAATATGCCTGAATTTCCCCGCCCGGTCATTAACGGATCCAGAGCAGAATTGATGCCGGAAAATATTTTCGAAATTTACAGGCTTTCTCAGCAGTACGTAAAACTGCATCGCAAGCCGATCATTCTTTTTTATGACGAATTCGAAAATGTCGAAGATGGGATCATCCAAGCTCTTCGCACGGAAATACAAGGAATAAAAGGAAAAGCAAGCGGCACTTTTTTGGTTCTTACGGCAACAGTCGGTGATCCGTCAAATATTGACGCGGGGCTGATGCGGGCAGGCAGAGTCAGCATTCATATTCCATTTTCCTATCCCAATTCCCGCGAAAGGTCGGAAATACTCCGCCATTACGCCGCTAAAAAGTTCCACGAAAAAAACATTGACTACGATAACATTGCCAATCTTATGCCATCGCAGACAACTCCGGCCGGCATAGAGCTTTTGGTCAACGAGGCATATGACCTCTGCCGCAGGCAAAGCCGTGAAGAAATTCCAACCTTAACGCAACAAAGCTTGTTTTCCAGATGTATGGAATCATTTCTGGGTTTCGTGCTGGATGACTCGATGGATGATCAAAGCAAGCAAGCTGTGGCTTTCCACGAAAGCGGACACGCTGTGCTTGGGATGATTACAGGCATGCCTGTGCAGATTGTAACTATTTACCGCACCATTGAAGGCGGTTGCAGTCCGTATGGAAAAACAATTTCACTTTACCCGGACAATCGCTTATTCACCTTCCAGGACCTGGAAAGCGAATTTGTCGGATACTTTGGCGGAGTAGCGGCGCAGGAGGAATTTAGCCTCGGAAAGTTTAACTTATGGCAGATAGATCTGGGAAGCGCGACCGCATGCGCGCAGAATTTCGTTGAAAATATGCTTTGCGGGCGGAATCTCTCCCGTTGCCTTGGGCCGATGGTTTTAAATCGGCAGATAGAAAAATACAGCGAACCTTTGCGCGAGATGGTGGAAAAAGATGCGGTTGCTCTTCTGCGCCGAGCAGAAGAAAAAGCAAGAAGACTTATACATCAAAACCGTAAAACTGTGGAGCGGGTAGCCCGGGCCTTAATTGAAAAAAATGTACTCGTGCGAAATGAACTGACGCAACTGATAAGCCAAAATTAATACAAAAATAAGCGAAGAATGTTTCTTCGCTTTTTTATGAGATTTTCTGCTGTAATTGTAGCACTAGCATATAAACCCGTTAATTGCTATTTTTATCGGTTTCATATAGCATTCATTATAGAATATATATATTTCTGCAATTGATATTAAAAATAAAACCTTCATCGTAAAATCTGAAGCCGGGAACAGCGAAGCCTTAGACAAGGCGCTTTGCATTATTAAACACGCTTTGAAACACAGCAATAAAACCATCGGCATAGCAATGTTGATACGCCAATCCGACAGCAATCCTAAACAATTCGACAAGTTATTCAGATTAAAATTCAAATACGCCAACCGCAGGCTTTTGCGGGCAAAAGATCCGAAACCGTTATTTATCGAAGGATACGGCTCGAGACAATGGGAGGCGTTGATTAGCAGAAAATAATTGCGCAAAGACACTTCAATGTGTCTTTTATTTTTTGCCTACTAACTTAGCGACCGGGTCGCTAAGTAGATAGATTATGCGGCGGCGGGAGGCATTTTTTGGCGCTTCAAAATATAATTGTAAGCCGCAAGAGCGGCGCGGACGCCGTCGCCCGCTGAAATATTGTTTTGCTTGTAAGGGTCGTCCGTGATGTCGCCTGCGGCAAAAATGCCGGGATGGCTGGTTGAGGCATGCTTAGCATCGATCTTTATCTGCCCCCATTGATCGATATCAACGAGTTCCTTTGCGGTTTCTGAATTTGGCACTGAACCAACCTCGACAAAAACGCCTTCAACCGGCAGGCTATTTAATTCGCCCGTTTTGATGTCTTTATATTTAAGACCCGAAACAAACCCGCCTGCCGGCGAAGCAATGTCTCCGCCGGCTATTTCAACGGGTTCGGCATTTAAAATAATTTTTTTTAGCTTCGGATTTTTTCGCAACTCTTCTTGTTCAACCGGATCTCCCTTTAACGCGTCGCCGCGGTGAAGAAGATAAATCTCCGACGCATAAGGAAAAAGATCGACGACCGCCTCAAGCCCCGCGTTGCCCCCGCCGATAACCGCTACGCGCTTGCCGGAAAATAGCGGCGCGTCGCATGTCGAACAGTAAGCAACTCCTTTGCCGTTGAATTTTTCTTCGCCCGGCACGCCGAGCCGTCTTCTCCTCGCGCCCATTGCAAGGATAAGCGCCTTTCCTTCATAAGCATCGCCGCCCTTGGTCGAGACTTCAAAATCACATATTCTGCCTGCTTCGCCGGCAGACGGGTCCGGCAAAATACACTTAATGCTTTTTATCCCGGATACTTGCTCCGGCATTTTTATCTCCACGATATCGGCGTAGGCGCGTACATGGCTCTCCATTTTTTGCGCAAGATCGAATCCGGAAATGTGCGGCTCGCCGATCCAATTTTGAATATCGTCGGAAACGATAGATTGGCCGCCGAACGATTCGGTAATAAGCAGCGTCCTCATCTGTTTTCTGGCGGAATAAACCGCAGCCGCCGCACCGGCAGGCCCGCCACCTATAATAATTACGTCATAAAGCATTTTAGTAGTCTTTGCCGGGCATGCTGTCCGGAACATTCTCCGGCCCATGATTAATATAGAGTTTTATGAAATCGCGTACTTTGGCTTCGTCAAAAGAGCCGTCTGAGCCGACATCAAATTTGTAATATCTTCCCCAAGCGGCGGCGGCAACGTCATTATCATTTTCGACTCGCGGAGTGAGCAAAATTTTTCCACCCATATCTTTCACTATCGCTTTAAGCTTTTCCAGCGCCGCCGGATTAATGCCGGGACGGTAAGAAATCCAAATCCCACCATGCTCTAAATTATTCACAGCGGCTTCGTCGGGAATCTGATGATCAACGATGCCCCAGTTGTCCGGTATTCCCCAATGGCTACCCGAAGTCGGCGGATTTGAATTGTAATCCACATTCGTGCCCTCACTGACATGATTTCTTCCTTCGTCCGGCAAAGATTCGCCGATCTCGGTTATCTTCACGGATCCGCCCAAGCCTTTAACAAGCCAGTACGCGGCTCCGCCGATCAGCAATATCACAACCGCCCAAATGAAAACTTTTTTAATTCCGCCATTTTTGGACGCTAACCGCTCATTTAACTTCTCTTCGCGGCGAAGCGCCCGGCGTTCTTTTTTTGTTAATTGCATAATATAATATGCCAATATGCGAATCTCATGCCAATTTGTAGATTCGCATCATGCTGCTATTTTTTAAGTTCAGCTTCAATCTTGGATTGGAAAACCGAGAACGGCTGGGCTCCCGAGACAATGGCTCCGTTTATGAAAGTCGCCGGGGTTCCGTTTACTCCGACTGTTTTCCCTTCCGCCGTCTGGCTGTTCACCGCCTGTTTATATTTACCGGAATCAAAACAAGAGTTGAAAGCTGTCATATTAAGTTTAAGCGCGCCTGCAAATTGTTTTAGATTCGCGTCGGAAAAAGCTCCCTGATTCTCACCTTGCTGATGGCCGTAAAGATAATCGTGGTATTCCCAAAATTTATTCTGGTCCCCGGCGCACCTTGCGGCTTCCGCCGTACGAATTGATTCCTCGCCTAAAAACGCGAAATCGCGGAAAATAAATACGGCTTTTCCTGATTTTACGTATTGATCTATTATTTTCGGCTCAACTTCCCTGAACCATTTCCCGCAAAATGGACATTGGTAATCTCCGTATTCCACAACAACAACTTTTGCCCCTGGATTGCCAATATAATAATCTCCGGCGCGTACCTTAAGAACTTCGGCCGAAGCCACCGCAGGCGGTGGAGAATTATCTCCTTTATTGTTCGCCGGAACTGTTTTTGTTCCGCCCGAATACATAATAGCGCCGGCTATTATGACTCCCGCGACTACTATTGCCGCCGGGATGAGTAATTTACTGCTGCCGTCGCCGTTTCCGGCAACATTATTCTCTGTGTTATTTTCCATATAAATACAATTCTACCTTACTGCTTAAACTGCTGCAAATTCCACTTGGGGGTAGCGCATGTTGAATCGCTGCATCCGCACTTCCATTTGCCAGCGCTAGTCCCGTCGGATGACGGGATCCAGTCGCAGATGTAGGCGAGGACGGATTGCTTGTTTGCGAGTTCTGCTGAGGAAATGTCGAATTGGTGGGAAGCGCTTCCTATGAACCAGTTGCCGTCCGAACTCATTGCCGAACCGGAATAGTTAAAGGGAGACCAGGCGCCGTTCTGCCAGATGTGGCCTGTTTTATAGATGAATTGCAATTGAGAGCCGTTGCCTACGTCAACTTGGGCTCCGGTCTTGGTTCCCAGTACTCCGCAGAAGGCCTCGATCAGGAGTTCTTTGGCTGTTGAGAAGAGATTGAATGAGGCTGCGAAACTGGCGGGAACTGTAAGGGATGAATTCCAGAGGTTGTTGCAGGAAGGGATGGAGGGACGGGGAACTTGGTTTCCACTGCTTCCGGCGAGTTCGTTGATGAAATTTTCCAAATTAGTATAGCCATTTGCCGCAAACAACGGGCCGTCAGTCGGATTATTAGAATTCAGTCCATTAGAATTTTCCCATGTATCAGATATTCCATCAGCATCGCTATCAGCATAAGGAGTGCCGTTCGCAAGAACAGGCCAGCCTCCGACATCGCTTGGATAATTAATCCATGTACCGGTGCCGTTTGTAACATCTGCAATTATGCGCGCATCTACAGAGTCTAGAGCAGGTTTTCTTGCGCCGGCATTCGCCAATACTTGATTATATGCAGAAAAAGCGTCGGTTGTGGTTACAAGCGGAAAATTATGCCGCGCAACAAGGGGAATACCGGTGCCTGAAAAGCATTCGCCGTTGCAGTCATATTGAGCTAGAATCAGATTTTCCGGTAGAGAATTATGGGGTCGAATATCAGAAATGTTTCCTTGCACATGAACTCCGGATTGGCTCGTAAACAGCGAATGTCCTCTGAGATTACTGCCGCCGGAGAGCGAAATTTCCGCTGCTGCAGCTGGAGTGTTTGGTCCGGCTTTATATAAATTTCCAACAAAATTGGTTCTAAGCGGCGCCCAATAAGGCGTTATCATGGTGCGTTCATGCTTATGATTGTAGATAATGTTATTTACAAAATCCAAATCACCGGCAGTTTGCTCCGGGTAACGCGAAAATTGGTGCGCAATTAAATTATGATGTATTGAGAGTCCCCCTGTGTCATCAACCAAAACAGCTTTTGATGGCGTGCCAACCGAGCCCCATGGATCAAAACCGATCAACAATGCTTCCGAAATAATGTTCCATTGGTAAGTAACATTTTTTGTTGTTCCGGCACCAAGCTCATGTCCAAGAACACCTATATGATCATCGGTACCCCAACTTACCGAGGAGTGATCGATAATAATGTTTTGAATTGGGGGATTATCCCATAAAACCATAATGCCCCATGGTTGCTGATTGGCTGTCGGAACATCACCAGATCTTACTCGGATGTGCCTAATAATAACTTCGGATGCCTGTACTCTTAATGAAGCATTTTTTAAAGTAATCCCTCCGCCTGGAGCGGTTTGTCCGGCAATCGTGATAAATGGATTGTTGATCGTGAGCTCACTGCTTAACACAATTGTTCCTCCAGTTCTGAAAATACATGTTCGCGGGCCAAACGCGTCGATGCATGCACGCAAGCTACCAGCACCGGAGTCATTCAAGTTTGTAACCATGATCGGCGTGCCGCCACGACCTCCAAGGGCGTTTGCTCCGAATCCCTCCGCACCGGGGAAAGCGACGACGGCATCTGCACGACTTGCCCCCGCAAAAAAAGCACCCGCGGCAAGAACACACAACATTAAAACAAACCGGATCGGGTAATAAGCCGATGATCTATGATTTTTCATATACACATATAATACCCCCCCCCGACGGGATCGGAAAAGAAAGGAGTGTGAATAGCGCAGACTAGCTGATTCTCTGATCAAAATTCCCTGAATATCTTGTTGTTTTCCAAAGTTCCATCATTGTTACATGAAGCAGCGTTGCTTGGATTGCCGTCGGTGTGGCAACCCGGATCGGCGCAATCTATCATCCCGTCGCCGTCATTGTCTAATGTATCAGAACATTGATTCCGCTCGTCGTTTTTCTCAGGCAAATACGATGCGTCGTTGGTCGCTTTTCCGTCCGAATGACAGCCGGGATCGTTTGTATCCGCCAGTAAATCGCCGTCATTATCGGCTCCATCAGAACATTGCGGGTCGGGCACGGAAACGCACTGTGTGACATCGTAGAAACAGGTTGATGAACAACTTAACGTCCCACCGATAAAATCGGGAGATACGGAAGTGCAGGTAGCTCCGCCAAGATCCGACCCGTCGCAATTTTCTCCTCCTCCTGGATCAATCGTGCCATTTCCACATCCTGATCCGATATTTACAACGACCCGATCAAAGACGCTGTACATGTTCTGTATCTCCGTGGCAGATAGAGCACGGTCAAAAATTCTAACATCATCTATCTTACCTGTAAAAAAATTATCTTGACTTCCGCAATTTACGCGTTTGCCTATATTTAACTCGTCAGTTGCACTATAAAAAATGTCTGTGCCGCCGGGTATAATACTGCCCTTCTCAACGCCATCTACATATATCTTGAGCGTATTACTACTTATTGAAAGTACGCTTGTTAATAAATGCCATTGGTTTAATGATATTGCATCCGGGGAAGATACGAAGGCAAAATCGGAGCCGTTAATATTATAATAATAACCTATCCTTGGTGCTCCGTTATTTTCGACACCCAAAACCCAACCATATTCATTGAAAATAGCTACGGGAGATGTTTGGCATACTGTTGGCGCATTATAATAATTCGGCATATTTACCCAGGCGGAAACAGTGAAGCTTTCATTCGTAAATTTAAAAGTTTCATTACCGGGAAAATCTACTCCGTCATCCACTCCGTCGAAATTTAACGCATTATTAATCGTACCGGCTGTCCATATCGGCCCGCCGATCAACGTTCCGTTGAAGCTGTTTGAAGACGAGTCCGCGGCAGTAGTGCCTGAACTCTCATCAAATTTCCACCATCCGACCGCATCATTTGGTCCCCCACCTCGGCAATCCAGCATATAGGTCCGGTCCGCCGTTAAATTACCGCTTGATTGGGAGCCTGAAATGCCGGTCCAACCGTCGGGCGCTACAGAACACGAATTTACTCCTCCGGAAGTCCAGGATATTGTGGCCGCGGTATTATAAGGAATTGTGATGGGACCGTCAGAACCGTTTGCTTTGATATCAGCATAGGCGTCCGCGCAGCCATTGCCGGAACCGATGATCCCATAATTGCTCCCTTTAAAATGAATCCATCCCACGACATCGCTTCCCCATGCCCAGCCATCCCAATCGCATCCGGAAACCATGACACCGTAATCGGCATTCGTGTCGGTGTTTACGATGCCATCGCCATCGCTGTCTCTTCTTAAATGAATCCAGCCATCCCAGCCGTTCCCATCGGCGGCCAAGGCTTTGGCCCATCCGTCCACAACTCCTGTCGATCTATTCAGTGTCGGCGCGCAAGGCGCGGTTGGGCATCCGGCGACATCCGCCGCGTTAAAACTAATCCAGCCGATATTCTCGGACCATGCATATCCGGATAAATTTCCCGAAGCATCGACGTCAACGCCGTAATTGGATCCGATTCCCTGATTGTTGCAATTAAAACTAATCCAGCCTATCGTCTCGGACCAGGCCCAGTTTAAAAGAGTATGAGATAAGCAAAACTCTGAATATATCGCTTGGATCTCCGCGGTGGAAATAGCTCTATTGTAAATACGGATATCATCCAGGACAACGTTTGCAAATTCAGAAATACCGGCATCCATGCCCGGGCCGTTATATTGGGCGGCGAATGTAAGTTTTGTATTATCAAAATCCATTGTACCGGGTATTCCTCCTGAAACCATTAATACTCCGTTGCGGTGTATCTTCATTGCCGAACCATCGTAGGTATATACCAAATGGACCCACTGACCAATATCCGGATTGCTCGGAATTCCTTCAACAACGCCAATGCTATCACCGGCGAAACAATAATTATTGCCGATGGTGCCATAAAGATAGCATGTCGTGAAAACATCACCCCATGAAGTCCCGTGCTGCCGTTCGACTAGACTACTATTTTCCGGCGTCGAAACCTCTGATATTTTTTTGACCCAAACAGATATTGTTATGTAAGAGGTGTTGAGTCCAGCCCAAAATGGAATTTCAGCAAAATCATCAATGCCGTCAAAAAGCACGGCGTTGCCTGATATGCCAGCCACACGGGAAGCACCGTTGAATAATGTGCCATCATGGTTCCCGCCGGAGGAATCGACTATTGAAATTCCGGAACTTTCATCAAATTTCCACCAGCCGATAGGGCCGGTTGATGCTGATTGCGTCGCCGCATAAACTGTCGGGCTGGAATATCCCGAAAAATTACCCGCCGCATCGGTTGCCCTTACCCTGTATCCGTATGTTGTCGCGTCGGCAAGACCGGTATCGTTTTGCGTGGTTCCCGTCGGCGAATAAACTTCCGTGAAAGCGGTACAACCCGCTCCGGTGCATCTTTCAACTTTGTAACCGGTTACGCCGACATTATCCGTGGAAGCGGTCCAGGAAAGATTGATTTGGAAAGGAGAGATGACTGAAGCCGTGAGACCGGCGGGAGGTGAAGGAGGAGTGTTGTCCACTTCGGAGTATAGAATGGAAATTTCCAATGCTGAGAGAGCGCGGCTGTAGATGCGGACATCGTCTAACTTGCCTTTCCACAAACCCGTATTCATATCATGCCTTTTTCCTATCTGAACCGGGAGTTCATTGAGCATCGAAGCGGTCAGCGTATTTGTGATGATCGCGGTCCCGACCTGGACTCCGTTATGATACATTTTGACTCCCGATGCGTCGGAGCCGTCATAAGTTATTACCACATGCGTCCAAACGCCCGGTGTAATGACGGGCACTGAATCAACCGTGATCCTGTTCGTATTTACGTCGCTGATAA
>CAZXFC010000001.1:37569-38927 GCA_964640425.1 uncultured Candidatus Saccharibacteria bacterium
GGCGCTTGGGAGCTGCATCTCCCATCCGTCGTATACCCCGCCGTTCCTTAATTTGCTTACCCATCTCTGGTCGGTAAGATCATTGGGGTTGAGCCAGGCGGAAACGGAGAAAGCGGAGGTCCTTTCAAAATCAAAGTTCGATTCGTTGGCTATGCTGCCGTAGTCGTCAACGCCGTCAAAGGAAATGGCGTTTGCTATTTTTCCCGCGGTCCAGACGGGGTCGCCGAACAAAGTTCCCGTGTTGGACCCTGCCGAGTCAGCGGCGATGGTTCCTGACGATTCATCAAATTTCCACCAGCCGATAGGGCCGGTTGATGCTGATTGCGTCGCCGCATAAACTGTCGGGCTGGAATATCCCGAAAAATTACCCGCCGCATCGGTTGCCCTTACCCTGTATCCGTATGTTGTCGCGTCGGCAAGACCGGTATCGTTTTGCGTGGTTCCCGTCGGCGAATAAACTTCCGTGAAAGCGGTACAACCCGCTCCGGTGCATCTTTCAACTTTGTAACCGGTTACGCCGACATTATCCGTGGAAGCGGTCCAGGAAAGATTGATTTGAGAAGAAGAGATGACTGAAGCCGTGAGACCGGTGGGAGTTGAGGGAGGAGTAGCATCGGCAAGCGCCTGAATTTCCGCCAAAGTAAGCGCCCTGTTGTAGATTCGCACCTCATCGATTAAGCCGTCAAAATTAGTGCCGCCTCCGCTCGGGTTTCCTCCGATTTCAAATGCTCCGCCGGAATCCGTTATGCCTGTAAAAATCGTGGATGAAAATTTTTCCACTCCGTCTAAATACAAATAAGTAATATTTGAAGCCCTGCGCATTGCTAGGTGATGCCATACTCCGACGCTCAAGCCGAAAGAAGACCAGGCGTCTCCGTTTCCATTGCCTGCCGCCCACCAGCCGGCAGTTTCATCTTCAATCCAAAAAGAATAATCGCGCGCTCCCGGTAAGCCTTTGTCGAAAAGCGTATTGTATGGCGAAACCCAGCTATCCGATTTAAACCACAGGCTCACGGTAAAATCTCCCCCGCCAACGCTGATCGAAGGAGAATCCGCGACCATAACCGTATCATTCACTCCGTCAAAATTCAAAGCTCCGCCGAATTTCCCGGCTGTCCATACCGGGCCATTGGTTAATACGCCCGTATTGCCGTTGCCGGAAGAGTCCGCGGCTGAAAACCCAGAACCTTCGTCAAACTTCC
This sequence comes from uncultured Candidatus Saccharibacteria bacterium, assembly GCA_964640425.1. GTDB lineage: Bacteria > Patescibacteriota > Minisyncoccia > UBA11713 > 2-01-FULL-45-33 > 2-01-FULL-45-33. Next base: position 38,772 of record CAZXFC010000001.1, read on the forward strand.
ACCAAGCAATCGGAGCGGAGCTAACCGTAACCGTATTGCTCGTCGCAAGCTTTGTGAATGTATTGTTTTCAAAAAGCCGGAACTCATAAGTTGTGCTTTCCACAAGCGGCATGGTAAAGGTGCAAGATCCGGAGCCGACGGCCGTGCCTATGGCTT
>CAZXFC010000001.1:39027-46919 GCA_964640425.1 uncultured Candidatus Saccharibacteria bacterium
TCCATGAGACGGTAACGGTGCCGCCCGGAGCAACTGAAGATGGAGAAACGGAGATGGAAGGCGGAGGAGTGCTTGAAACCGTAACGGAATTGCTTGTAGCCAGTTTTGTCCAGCCGTTATCCGCAAAAAGCCGGAATTCATAAGTTGTGCTTTCAACAAGCGGCATGGTAAAGGTGCAAGATCCGGAGCCGACGGCCGTGCCTATGGCTTGATTGCAAACCCCACCGTTGCTTCCGCTGTTGTAGAACCAATTGTCAAATGAACTATCAGGGTCGATTGCTGCAATATTGCTGTAAAAACCCACCCAGTCAGTGCCGGAAGGAACTGCTATGCCGCTCCATGAGACGGTAACGGTGCCGCCCGGAGCAACTGAAGATGGAGAAACGGAGATTGTCGCCGCTGAAGCGACACTATAAGATACCGCAAAAAAAATAAAAAAAATAATCGCGCATGAAAGAACTTTTTTTTGCGCATAGAATAGTTTATTCATTCAACTTAGATGTTTGAAATTAACAAATTTTTTATTACCACATCCAAATGCAAGTGTAACTTAAACTGGCTGTATTCCCGCCGCTCGTTATCATCCTGATAGTATCCGCCGTGCCGCTTGCCCGGGCTGAAACAGCAACTGTGGCGGTCGAGAACGCGCCGGACGGAGAGCAAACAACGGCAACAGACGTTGAAGCAGGAACTCCGGCGCAGGTTTTGGCTTGTGATGTGGTTGTCAAAACAAACGCGGGGATAATACATACTCCCGCAGAAGTAATTACCGTTCCCGATGATCCCAGCTTTGCCGTACCGGCAACATCCAAACCGGTGCTGTGAATCGTTCCTGCGACGTCAAGCTTGAATGCCGGAGATGCCGTTCCAACACCAAATAAACCGCCGGCTCCAACCACAAGCGATGGCGTAGTTTGACTCCCGACTCCCAGACCGCCATCAACCCAAAGCTGGCCGGCCATATCCTGAAATGCGGCGGTAATATTGACCGGCGGAGAAATATTGCCTCCTGGAGGAGCCAATGAAGGTTCGCTAAAAGCTTGGGCTTGTATAACCAACAGCAATCCGACCAACAATATTATTTTTCCAAACTCTTTTATCATTTTTCCTCTTTATTTTAAAGCGTCTAAAATATTTTTTTTGGCCATCGCATCATTTGACAATTGCGCGCTTGGAGGCACGGTCTGCAAAACTTTTTGCTGCGAAGTCAGGCTTGCAACCTGGCCCTGGATGCTCATTAATTTGTAAGTCATAAATCCAAGCGCCAATACCAACAATACAACGCCCGCCAAAATGCCCACCTGGTCGGGATTATCTTTTAGTTTCAAATTCATAAAACTGGCGGATGAAAATGGACGCATGCTTAAATTATATATCAATTGCGCCCGACAATAAACGCAAATGTGGATAACCCCAATGACCCAAACCTTGTTTGGGTCATTGGGGTTCAAAAAAGTAATCGTCCTTGCGGGTGGAATTTACAAAATTCATATAATCATCCGGGTTACTGAACTGCGACAATATGATTTCTCTTGGCAGTAATTTTCCCCATCTATTTTCTTTTGTATAATCTTGCAAACTTGACCAGTCATAGGCCGGTTCTTTTTTGTTAAAACCGCGTATATCTTTTGGGTTTAAATGAATATAAGAAGATGCCCGTAGTAAATATTCGTTATCTTCAAGAAACTTCGAATGAAACTTGCTTTCAAAAACATGTCCTCGCCGTTCATATTTTAAATTCAAATACTTCGCGTAGCTAACTAAAATGCGGTGCATAAACGCTGAAATATTACTATTCCCTTTTTCACCTAAAATTAAATGAAAATGATTTGACATTAGACAAAAAGCAATGATGTCTACCAATGCCGCGCCTGCATCTATCTTGCCGTCCCTTATGTCCCAAACAAGGTTTAGGTCACTATGACGATCCATGCGCGGTATGTCTTTTTTACCATTGGCCGAAAAAAGCGTAACTAGAAATCTTTTATAATCCCGGTCATTTTTAAAAAGCATCAAATCGCCCATCGCATGAATATAGATGTGATAAAAAGACCCTTCAGCAAAAGAATGGGTGCGGCTTGTCATTTAAAGATTATTGACCCAAACCTTGTTTGGGTCAAGTGAATATTAATTTTCCAAATACGCTCCGCGCGTATATTTGTTGGAAGCGTCCCATATCATCCAGCTTGTAAGGCCGGAGTCGTATGTTGCTTTTATTTGCGCCCTTATTTCGGCGACGCCGTAGTCCGCTCCCAAATCAAAATCCTGCAACCATGGACGGAGTTTCAGCGGCGTAGAAGTTGGGGCCTGAAGGCGCGCCACCCCCTTCTCCATCGCGAATAAAACAACCTCGTATGGATGCGCGGCCGGATTTTTGAATCCCTGGAAAGTCGGCGGGTAATGCGACGGATAAACCATCGGCGCTATGTAATCAAAATGCTTTGCGATAGGTTCCAAAAGCTGTCCGATATTGAGATCATCCGTATTGGACGTTACCATGCCAAAAACATCCGCAGATATCGGAGTAGAAAGCGCTCGGTCTCCTTCTCTCAATTCCTTGCGCAAATATGAAAAAAATTTATCCAGCACAGCCGGTTTATTCTTTGCCTCTGCTCCCGAAACAGGGAAACTTATGTCCGACATATTTCCATCCGATGGAAAACGGATATAGTCGAAATTCAATTCATCAAAGCCAATTTTCTCTGATGCCCGCGCAATCTCAACGATGTAATTCCAATATTCTTTCGCGCCGGGATCCAGATACGAAATTCCTTTTCTGTCTTTCCATACCGCACCTTTTTTGGTCTGCACCGCCATTTCAGGATGCTTTTTTGCATAATATGGGTCCTGAAAAACTGTAATGCGGGCTATTGTGTATATTCCGGCTTCGTGAAGCAGCTCTATGAATTCACGCATGTCTGAGACGCGCACTTCTTCCGCGCCCGTTTTTTTAATAAACTCGCTGCCTGTATCAAAGGATATCCTGCCCGTGTAGTCTTTTACGTCAATAACCAAGGAATTTAATTCTGTTTTCTTGATAAGATCCACAAGTTGGGCGCGCCACTTCGGTGTGCCGGCGACCCAGCTCGTCATATAAATGCCTTTGACGGCTTTTGGCGTATCAATATGGATAATTTTCGGCAATGCGGATAATTCTTCCAACTTTCCCGAAACAGCAGATGATTTGACCTCAGCAAAGCTCTTACCGTTTTTTTTGGCAATAGAAAAAAGCGTCGAAATCGAAATAATCGCTACGGCGGCAAAAATTATCGCCAAAATATACTTATGGGTGATTAAATATTTTTTCCAGATCATTTGGGACGTTTCCTTCCTCAATTAACTTCTGTAAAATATATTTATCGCTAAATCGGTCCATCAGCACCCCTCCGATGATTTTCCCGCCTTTGACGAGTACTCTGGCCAAAGTATTGGCGCGAGCTATTTCTACTATGTTATCTGCTTCGGCATCGGTATTGCCGACGCATGAAATATTGAGACCCATGTTTACTATGTTATAAGACGGAATCGCATCAAATACAATATTGCCGCCCATCATATTGAGCGCCGCCGTATGTCCCTGTAAAAATGCACTCGTCCAATTATCAGCCAATTTTCGCTCGTTATTCCTGACATCGTAATATTCAGCAATGTCTCCGGCGGCATAAATATCCGGATCTGAAGTTCTCAGATATTCATCGGTTATTATCCCCTTGTTTGCCGTGAGCTGCGAAAGAAATGATAAATTTCTTGCAAGGCCAAAACCCGCGGCCAAATAAGGGCACGTGAGACGATCTCCGTTCTGCAGATAAAATTCGTCGTTCTTTATGAAAGTCAACGCCGCGTTGCGGTGCAGAGTGATATTCTGCTTTTTGAAATTTTCTTCCAATATCTTCGCTCCCTCAGATCCGAATTTACCCGCCCCCCATTCATTTCCGGCTGCCGCCGCGTGCACTTCAAAACCGGCCCGAGAAAATACTTCCAGAAATTCAAGCGCAATAAACCCCTCTCCTACCACCAAAATTTTCTTTTCTGCCGCATTTTCAAGTATCTCATTTATTTTATCCGCGTCTGCCATTGTATGCATATACAGCGGTTTGATCGGAGTGGTGGAAGAAAACATATCCGTTATCTCGAGCGGTTTCCCGCCGGAAGCGATAAGAAGCTTCTTATACGAAAAGGTGGCCTTGGTTGACGCGGTAATTTCATGCCTTAAAGCATTGATGGAATCAACCGACAAATTTAGAAAAAAATCGATCCGGAGACCGTTATAGTGCGATACATTCCTCAAAAAAAGCTTATTTCGCTCTACCCGGCCCTTTAAATATGGCGGTATTAAGACTTTAGAATATAAAGGATGTGCTCCGCTCTCTAAAATAGCAATTCTTGCTTCAGAGTCCTTAGCCCGGATGGTCTCGGCGGCCGTTGTCCCTGCGATGCCTCCGCCGACTATCAGATAATCGAATGCCCCTGTCATGTCATTTGTTGATTTATATTTTATTTTTAGCTTCGGATAACAGCCAAAAAGATAATAATACAATTATCGCCCCGGCTATTGCATAAAAAAGACTGTTCCAGCTCAATGGAAAACCCAAATTAGGCATTAAAATTATAATCGCCCCTAAAATCGCGATGACCCGTTGTTTCCACATTTCATTATGGTACCAAAAAAACGGTCAAAACAAAACCGTTCCGACCCATGTCGGAACGGTTTTTTACCTCCCCCTATCCCCTCCTTGGTAAGGAAGGGAAGGGGTGGTTATTAAAATCTGCGTCCTCCGCCATAACCTCCTCCGTCGCGTCTCGGAGGGCGGTCGCCCATCGGACGTGCTTCGTTGACTATGATTTTGCGTCCATCAAGATCCTTACCGTTAAGCATCTCAATGGCTTTTCCGGCGTCGTCATCGGACATTTCGACGAATCCAAAACCGCGCGAGCGGCCGGTCATCTTGTCCATTACAACGCTGGCAGATTCAACCGAGCCGGCCTGGGAAAAGAAATCCTTGAGGCTGCCGTCGGTCGTGCTATAGGAAAGACTTCCTACGTAAAGCTTTTTAGCCATTGCATTTGTGAATAACCCCCGACCTTAGCCGGGGTCCGACTTTGGTCGGACTGATAATACATGCTTCGTAGGAAGACCTCTGATGCCCCGCTGTAGCGGGGTAAACCTACTCAGACAATAGTGTTAAGTCTATATTAGAACGCGCCAAATGTCAAACGGAGGACTTCACCCTTTGAATGTGGATAATATAGGTCATTTCTGATTCTGTGATGTTCCGATCGAGCTCAATCGAGTAAAGCGATACCGCCCACCACAAAACTATTGCGACTAAATTGCTGACTACGATAGTCCAGATAAGCCAGCGGTTAGGATATAGCACCTTGTACATTCTTTTATTTTAGCACACTTTTATCTGATTAAATAAATGTATCCGGCCTTGTCATCCGATATATAAATATTATTTTGTGAATCGACAAGTATTCCCGCGGGACGGCCCCAGGCGGACTTGCCGCCAGGCTCCAGCCATCCGGTTATAAAATCTTCCGAAGTTTTGGAAGCCAGGTCGTATTTAACCACTTTGTATCCTGTAGGCACGGAGCGATTCCATGAACCGTGGAAAGCAACGAGCAAATCATTTTTATAGAACGCAAGTCCCAGCGGAGCTGAATGTGCCGGAATATCTATGAAGCTCGGAATTTCGAACGGCTCCATGCAGGGATTCCTGATATAAGTATTCTTGTCGAAAGCATCGTCATGAATATTTTGTCCGTAACAACGCGGCCATCCGAAATTCGGAGGGTCTATCGGCGGTCGCCCTGCCAAACTTCCTATGATATTTATTTCGTCCGGCGGAATATTATCTCCCAACAAATCCCTGCCCATCTCCGTGGCCCATATCTTGCCGTCCGAAGGGTTTGTCGCCATAAATACCGAATTGCGAAGCCCCGCCGCAAAAACTTTCACATTATTTCCATCGAGATCGCTAACCAATATTTTTGCCCGAAGGTCGTTTTTTTCAATACAGACATTGCATGATGAGCCCACCGATATAAATAACTTCCCATCGGCTATTAATAAACTTCTTGTAAAATGCCCGCCTAGGCTCGGCGAAGCTGGCCCGCCGTCCGACGGCAAATCAATGATTTTCTCCGCTCCGAAAATTCTGAAATTTGCGGCATCATATAAATAAGATCTTACCATGTTCGTCTCGGCAATAAACAACTTGCATGGCTTGTTCCCTGCGGCGGCGGGGCCGCCCGACGGACAATAAAATGCCAGCCCATGCGGCTTATTGAGGCCTTCGGCAACAGTAAAAACTCCGTCAGCAACGCCGTCCTTATTCTTGTCCGGTAAAGCGACAACCTTTCCTTCAGATGTCAGCGAAGCAATAAGCACTCCGTTTGGATCGGATACGAGAACCCTCGGATTCTTCAAATCTTTTGCGAATATATAAGCTTTGAGTTCTCCGGCGACGTTTAATTTTGAAGCTATTTCTCCTCCGACGCTTCCGGTCGGAGCTCCGACCCCGGAAGGCGTCGGAGCGACGGTCGGAGTCGTCGCCGGGCCGGGTGGACTCAAAACCGGTCCCACCCCGCGCAAATTATTCCAATAGAAAAGTCCGCCCGTTAGTATAAAAACCGAGATCAGAATAAATATTGCCCAAAGTGCGGCTCTGTTCATAAATCAGATTAACGCGCCGAAATCTCTCCCGCCTCGGCCTTTTGCTGTGATTTTTCACCGCCGTCAAAGAGACTCGCAATATATATGGTAAATATGCCGCCCGCGACAAGCGCTACGAACCCGAAAAAAAATTTCCAAAAGTGGTTCGTCAGTATCCTCATTTATTAAGACAGGCTCACCTCTTTCCAATCCTGGGTGCCGAAATCCCAGTATATTTTATCGAAAGAATAGCGGTAAGGCCTCCTCAATTTGCCTATCATGCGCGAAGCCGTGGGACCGTCGAGTCCGGAATCAAACCATATCTTCTTTAGGAATTTAAGCTCTTCAATATCGTATCCCGCAAGCTCCGCTTTGGTATTCGGGTCAAATGAAAGCAGGCCTAGACGCGAAAGCTCGTTTAATTGCGACGTCGAGAGGCCGCTGTGTTCTACGCCGTACCCCGATAAGTCAAACACCGGAAAATTTGGTTCTATCATATACATTAATATTATTACTAATCAAAAAATTGCACAAGAAAAGCATCTAACTCCCGCTGATCGAAAGAATAGAAATTTTTGCCGGACTCGTGTACGGCCGCGGCGAGAGAGCGCCCCACAAACCTCCAATGCCACGGCTCAAAAATATAGTAAGTGTTGTTTTTCGGGTATGAGAGTATGAAACCGTATTTGTAAGCGTTATCCTGCAACCATTGATAGGCTTCGGTTTTTTCAAATACGGAGGACGAAGTTATTGATGGGGTTTTTGAAGTCGTAAAATCCAAAGCCGTGCCCATCTGGTGTTCCGAATAACCCTGGTCGGATGAGAATGCATTTGCTCCCGAACCGTAAGTTATTTTGTACGAGCTCTTGATGCCCGCTTGCGTTTCAAACGAACGGTATGAAGACAATATTTTAAGGTCCACGCCGGCGGAGGCGGCGTCATTTAACATCGAGATAAGATAGTTTTGGATGCCCTCCAGCACCTGCTCGGTTTTTTTCGTGTCATATGTGTATTTCGGATCAAGCGTGAAAAGCTGTTTAGGCTTATAATTTTCGCTTAAAAAATAAACTTTGGAATATTTCTTCAGAAGTTCGGGATCAGTCTGGGTGAGCTTTGTGAGAAGAGTCACGGAACCCGTGAGCGAATAAACCTGCTTTGAGAGTACCTGCACCTGCAAGGTTTCCGCGTCCAGAGACTACTGAAGGTTGTAGCGCGAGTCTTCAAGAGCGGCTAT
>CAZXFC010000001.1:46929-85167 GCA_964640425.1 uncultured Candidatus Saccharibacteria bacterium
AAACTTTCGGTGGTGGATGCAAGCTGTTCTTTCGTGAGAGAAAGCTCGTCTTTGAGCCGCGCGTTGTCCTTTTGTAAAACATTCCTTTGGAATCCCAACGCCGCGATATAAGCGGAAAGCAAAATAACAAGCACCGGTATCAAAAAATGCGGCTTTAACGCGTAGCTTAATTTCGCCATTTTTAAATTATAGCATAAGGCCCGTCTTTATGGTTTCTTTAAGAGCGAAAAATCGGAGTCATCTTGTTGATTATGCAAACTGAGAACCGAAAGATTTGCCGCCGCGCCGCATCGCCCCTCGATGCTTACCGGACAATCTCCAACGGAACCCGAAAAATAATACAAAACTCCTCCGATGGCAACGGCCCAGAGTATGACAACCGAAATCTGCAAGTATTTTATATATGGCTCCAGGTTCATTTTTTCCTAAAATCCAATGCACATGAATTAATACAGTACCTTTTTCCGGTCGGCGCGGGGCCATCGTCGAAAATGTGCCCCAAATGCGACCCGCACTTCGCGCAATTTACTTCGGTCCTATGCATGGCCAATGAGGTGTCGTCTTTTAATTCAACCGTGTCATTATGCATAAGGTCGTAAAAACTCGGCCAGCCCGTGCCTGAATCAAACTTTGTCGCCGACGAGAACAGCTCCGCGCCGCAGGCGCGGCAAGTATAAGTACCGTCTTCATGCATATTCACATATTTCCCCGTGAACGGCGCTTCGGTTCCATTCTCCCGCAAAACATGATATGCCTCCGGAGTCAGAATCTTTTTCCATTCATCTTCTGTTTTTTGTATTTTATCCATACTTATTTATACTTTTTATAAATTTTATCATGATGGTCAAAATCTATGAATTGTAACTCACCCTTAAAAAATTCGTAAACCAAAACAAAAGAACCCATATGGAGTCTTCTGTAATGTTTGAGCGCATAACGCAGCGGTTTTCCGATATTCGGAATCCTCGCGGCCTTTTCCATTTGAACCACCAACTGATTAAAAGTTTCTTCGTCACAAATTCTTTAGCCATTTCCGCATTTCCTGGACGGAGTTGAAGGTATGTCCAACCTTGCCATTATCCATTTCGCGGCTTATTCTGTCCCATCGCTTAATCACAGAAGGCCTTATTCGCTCTTCGTCTATTTCCCTATCAACAATTTCACGCATTGTATTTAAAGCCTCCTCAAGCTTATCCTGCCGGCGCGAAAGCTCTTTAATTGCCTTATCTTTTTGAGTCATTATTGCCATTTTCGATATTAACATAAAAAACCAATTAAGTAAATTATTTTATGAATTTAAAAGTTGAGAGGATTTGGCCCAATAAAATTTCGTAGTCTCTGATTTGCTTACCACCCATCGGCGAGTGACCTAGATCTATTTGAATATCTTCCTTGCAGATAATCTTATACCATATGCCGTTTTGCCCAGGCTCAAGACGACTGAATATAAATCCATTTGTTTCCATGTCACACGTAGTCTGCCAAATATCAAGCCACATACCACCAGCTGGACGTCCTATCCCTTCAGCATTTTTACTTTTAGGCTTACTTGCAATCGTCAATTCCGGCAAGATTGTTGTCATATCATTTTGAATATACCAGTCCTCCGGATACTTCACCTCAAACCCGTATTTTTCGTTGCGGTATGTTTGCCAGCCCGAAATGTCGAACGTTCGAGGTTCGACATTGGATTCTTGTTTGTAGAGTTCCGGGCATGCGGTAAATTCGCAGTTGGGGCCGTTGCGGCCGACGTATACTCCGCCGGGACACTCTTTAGCCTCCAAGGTACAGGCGCGCGGTTCTCCGGGTTTTTGAATCCAGCCGGCTTCTTCCGCCAATATCCAGAGACTTGAAAATACTATGATAAAAACTCCGGCGCCGATCAGCCAGCCAATCGGTATTTTCCTTTCGTGGTATCTTTCCCTCCAGCGCTCAAGCGCCTTTTCAATATATATTTTCCGCCACCAATAAACCCCCTCCTTGTACCCTATCCATGAACCGGCGATAAAGAAAATTACCGAAAGAATATTATGCATAAGAACCCAGGTATTCCAGCTCAACCCCAGACCGTACTTCGGAAAATCAGAAAGAAGCATACCTATGTACCACATCTCTATCAGTGCGTGCGCGATAAACTGGAGCAACAATCCCAGCAAAGTAAAACTGGCAATATAAAAAACACGCTTCATATATTTATGATAACACAAAAAAACGGAGCTCTGTAGCTCCTTTTTAACTATACTTTGTATAGCCCTTCGAAATCGGCGTAAAGCCGAACTATTTTTATTTCTTTGAGAAGAAACGGGCGATCCAATAATGCGGCTTCCGCCTTAATCAATTCCTCGCTGTAAAATTTTCTTTCCTCTTCCGGATTATTAAACTTTTTTCCGTACGCTCCGCACTCCGCGTGCGCCATAAGCGCGATTGTCGCCGGATTGTGTAATTTAATCGATTTTGCAAATTGGTTCACCGCATACTCTCTGTCGCTTTCAGTTTCCGGACTTGCAAGATCTTTCGCTCCGCCGGCAACAAAAATCGGATCAAACCACTCCTCCTCCTGAATGTATAATAAAAATAATTTCCAAAATCTGTTATCAAAACACCAGTTAACGGCCAATTTAGCCTTATAGTGTTCATGCGGCGATTCATACGAAATTATTTTTTGCAACTTCACCTCCATCTTCGGGTTAGTATACATTAAAACTCTTAATCAATCAAGAGAGAAAGCCGGTTGTCCGGAGCCATTTCCAAAAAGCCTCCGTTTATATGAATTTCCCTCTTTCCTCCAATTTCAAAAATGATCGCTTTGCCATTTTCGAGAACGGAAATTATCGGCAAATGGTGGTCCAGCACGGTAATTTCGCCCGCCGTAGTTTTAACGTTAACGCCTTTAGCTTCGCCCTCAAACTCAACTCCTTTTAATGAAAGTATTGATAATTTCATATTCTTAATAAAAAAAATAACAAATTGCAACGCTCGGGGTTTGCTCTGCTGAGCAACCCCTAAGGTCTCGGCCTCTTCGGCCTGCGAACGCGCTGCAATTTATTATTTTTTTTATATGCATAATATTATCCTTCCAAAGTTCCTTTCATATAGAAAAAGTCTTCGGGTTTAGAATCGTGCTTGCCGTCAATGATAGCCTGGAAATCGCGTATGGTTTCCGAAAGTTTGACGAACTGCCCTTTTCGGCCGGTGAAAGTTTCGGCTACGAAAAACGGCTGTGAAAGGAATTTCTGGATTCTGCGGGCGCGACCGACAAGTATTTTGTCTTCGTCCGAGAGCTCTTCCATTCCCAATATCGCGATTATGTCCTGCAGCTCTTTGTAGCGCTGAAGAATTCTCTGCACGCTTCTTGCAACATCATAATGTTCTCTTCCGACAATTTTGGGATCGAGAGCGGTTGAGTTTGACGCCAAAGGATCCACCGCGGGGTAAATTCCTATCTCGGTCAGTGCGCGTGAAAGTACAATGGTTGAATCAAGGTGGGCAAAAGTAGCCGCGGGAGCGGGGTCTGTAATATCGTCGGCGGGCACGTAGATTGCCTGCACGGAAGTAATTGAACCGTTCTTGGTCGAGGCAATGCGCTCCTGAAGTTCTCCCATTTCATTCGCCAATGTCGGCTGATATCCCACTGCCGACGGAAGCCTGCCCAAAAGCGTTGAGAGCTCGGAACCGGCCTGCGAAAAGCGGAAAATATTATCTATAAAAAGCAAAACATCTTTTTTTTCTTCGTCGCGGAAATATTCCGCCATTGTTAAAGCCGCCAAAGCCACGCGCACACGGGCCCCCGGAACTTCGTTCATTTGTCCGAATACAAGAGCTGTTTTATTTATTACTCCCGACTCTGTCATTTCACGGTGAAGGTCATTTCCTTCTCTGGTTCTCTCTCCGACACCAGCGAAAATTGACGCTCCTCCGGATTCCTCGGCAACGTTTCTAATAAGCTCCATCAGGAGTACGGTCTTCCCCACTCCTGCTCCTCCGAAAAGTCCCACTTTCCCTCCTTTGATAAAGGGCGCCAAAAGATCAATAACTTTCAATCCCGTTTCAAAAACTTCGGTTTTAGTGGATTGCTCGGTCAACGGAGGCGCCTCGCGGCGTACCGGCCAATATTTTTTAAAGATCGTTTTTTTATCGTCAACCGGTTCACCGATAACGTTGAATACCCTTCCCAAAACTTCCGGCCCAACCGGAACTTTTATCCCTTCGCCCGTATCCGTAACTTCCATTCCGCGCGAAAATCCGTCGGTGGATGATAACGCAAATGCGCGAACCCTGCCTTCTTCCAGATGCTTGGCTACCTCCATTACCACTTTTCTCCCCGATATTTCCACGGTAAGCGCTCCGCCTATGGCGGGCATAGCGGCGCTTTGCGGAAATTCAATGTCTGCGACCGGACCTATAACCTGTATGATTTTTCCTTTGTTCGTGTTCATAGCGCGTTTTGCGTGGAAATTATTTCTATCATTTCGCCGGTAATAGATGCCTGGCGGGCCTTGTTGTACGCGATAGTAAGTTCATCTCCAATCTCGTCCGCGCTGTCAGAGGCATTCTTCATGGCGACACGCCTCGCGGAATGCTCCGAAGCATTCGCCTCAAGCACCAAATGGTATACCTGCATTTTTACGAGGTGCGGTACTATGGCGTCCAGGACTTCCTGCGGTTCGGGCTCCATTATATATTCAATTTCGCGCGCCCCGGAAGCCGAGCTTCCGTTTGGAAGCTCGGCTTCCAAGTTAGCAAACTTTCCGTGTTCCGGAACGATCTCGCGGACAGTGGCGGCAATTTTTTCGACATTAAGAGGCAATATTTGCCTCACCAATACCTCCTGAAACAGCGCTGTGCGGAAATGCGTGGAAACTGCGAGCACGCGGTCGTATCTATGTTTATTGAATCCATTCATTATAAACTCGGCTAACGATACTGTTTTGGCAGGATCAATGAAATCGCCGAAGCCGTAAAACTTCTCTTCCAGCTTGAATTTATTTTTCTGGATGTAGCTTTCTGATTTTTTTCCGACTGCCGCGAACAGAAATTCATGTTCGGCATCCCTTGCGAAGGGATCCGAGGCGAGCAATTTGTCCGTGGCTCTCGCGACCTGAGCATTAAAAGAGCCGGCAAGCCCGCGGTCTGAAGAAACCAAAATCACAAGAGTGTTTTTTACGTCGCGGGCCTCGGTAAAAGGTATTTTAAAATTCTTTGCACTGCCCGCTTTCTCCGAAACTTTCCTCAAAAGATCCAGCGCGGAGTACGCGTAGGGACGGGACTTTAGAGCGGCTTCCTGGCTTTTTCTCATTTTTGTCGCCGAAACCACCTCCATGGCTTTTGTGATCTGGCCTGTATTTTTTACCGCGTGGAGCCGGGATTTTATATTTTGCAATGATTCAGCCATATTATTTTAAATTCTTAAAATTAGTCGCCGCGGTCTTTAACGCGCCCTCGGTTTTTTCGTCAAATATTCCTTTGGCCAGGGGTTCTACTACGTCTTTTTTGTGGAGTTTCGCCAGATAATCCAAGAAATCCTTTTCGAATTCTTTGATATCGGCTTTCGGGACATCGTCCATGAAGCCGTTGATGGCCGCGTATAATACGGCGACCTCATCCTCAACCGGAATCGGCTCACCGTCCGGCTGTTTTAATATTTCCGTTAAAAGCTGTCCTCTTTGTATTTGTTTTCTGGTGTCCTCGTCGAGGTCTGAAGCGAATTGCACGAAAGCCTGCAATTCCCTGAACTGGGCCAGCTCGAGGCGCAACCGCCCCGCAACTTTTTTCATCGGTTTGGTCTGCGCAGCCGAGCCGACGCGGGAAACCGAAAGACCGACGTTCACCGCCGGGCGCGTACCCTGATAGAAAAGGTTCGATTCAAGGTATATCTGCCCGTCCGTAATTGAAATAACATTCGTGGGAACATACGCCGAAACGTCACCCAATTTTGTCTCAATTATAGGAAGCGCAGTCAGCGATCCTCCGCCTTTTTCTTTTGAAAATTTTGCCGCGCGCTCAAGAAGCCGTGCGTGCAGATAAAAAATATCTCCCGGATACGCCTCCCTGCCCGGCGGACGCCTCAAAAGGAGTGAAAGCTGCCGGTATGAATCAGCGTGCTTTGAAAGATCGTCATAAATAATAACCGCGTCCTTGCCCGAATCCATAAAATATTCACCGATGGCGCAACCGGCGAAGGGAGCCAGATACTGGAGAGATGCCGGAGAAGACGCCGGCGCTGAAACTACTATTGTGTAAGAAAGCGCGCCTTTATCTTCAAGCATCTTTATTATTTTTGCTATCTTTGAATTTTTCTGACCTACGGCCACGTAAATACACACCGTCTGCGTCCTTCCCGTACCTGCCGAATCCTGCTTTTGGTTCAAAATCGTGTCCAGCGCGATGGCCGTCTTTCCCGTTTGGCGGTCCCCGATTATGAGCTCGCGCTGTCCTCTGCCGATAGGAATCATGGCATCAATGGATTTTATTCCGGTCTGCACCGGCGTATTTACCGATTCGCGTTCAAGCACCGAAGGCGCGCGCCGTTCGAGAGGATAATCTTTCGCGCCGGAGACGTTTTTGAATATTACTCCTTTTCCGTCCAACGGAGCACCGAGCGGATCGACAACTCTTCCCAAAAGCTCTTCACCTGCTTTAATTGAAAGCACTTTTCCGCTTTTTGAAACGCGGTCGCCCACCGAAAGCACGCTTGCGTCACCCAAAATTATTGCGCCGACAGAACCTTCTTCAAGATTAAAAGCCACCGCCGGAAGCTCGCCCGTGGCGCCCTTCACGGCCAAAAGTTCCTGGGCCAAGGCGTTCCTTAGCCCCGAAATTTTGGCAATGCCGTCGCCGACTTCGGAAACTATTCCCACATCGGAGAATTCCGCTTCGTCCTTGAAACCTACTATATCCCTTTTTAATTTTTCTATGATCTCCTTCATATTATTTATAGTGAGTGTATCGAACTATGTAAACAATTTATTTATTTTTTTTATCAGAGTGGAGTCCAGTTCCTTTTCTCCGTTTATTAATATGCGTACTCCCGCCACCAGCTCCGGGCGAACCTTGAACTCAACATAGTCTTCCTTTGAAAAGCTATATCGCAGCTTATCGGCCGTTTTCATCTCAGGCGCCCGACCGAATTCCACAGAAATGAACCTTCCTCCGCGCATTACGGCCGTTTTCCCGGCGATAGAATCGAATATTTTATTTATCTTTCCCCAATCGCCGTTCTTTTTGACCGCTCTTAAGAAATTCTTTATCAGCGCTTCGTCCTTGCTCTTCTGCTCTTTTATAGCTTCGGAGAAAGCGCGCGCGTATGCTTCTACCGGATATTTCATGCGGCGCTTTTTATCTCCCTTAAAGCCTCCTCGACCAATGCTTCGTCTACTGCTTCGGGGCGCAAATGGACGGTTTTAATAATAGCAGCCCTTACCAGCTTCTTCGCCTCTTCCATCATTTCGATATCGGCCTGCTTTTTCTTCCTTTCCGCAATTTCTGCGGCCTGGCGTTCTATTTCCTGCGAACGCGCCGCCCCCTGCGCCATGAGCTTTTCGGCGTTCTCTTTCGCGGCGAGTTCGCTTTTTTTCATAAGCGCCAGCGCCTCCTCTTCGGCGGACGCTAAAACCGTGATTTTTTCCCGGTCAATTTCGGCTAACCGCCTCCCGGCTTCTTCTCCGGCGTTAAGACCCAATTCTATCTTCCTGCGGCGTTCTTCTGTTATTTTTAAAAGCGGTTTCCAAAGGACGAACGTAAGAACGGCAAGCAAAATAAGAAAATTCGCTCCTTGCGAAATAAGAAGCCGCCAATCTATTCCGAGATTTGTAAGAAGTTCGCTCATTAAAAAGCCTTGTTATTCTACGAATTTTAATATAAGAGAAACGACCAATGCGTAGATCGCGATCGCCTCCGCGAAAGCTATTGCCAATATCATCGCCGTCTGCACTTTCGAGGCGGCTTCCGGATTCCTGCCGATAGATTCGGCCCCTTTGGAACCTATCCAGCCGATGGCGAACGCCGGTACAATCGTGCCAAGCCCCATCACTACCATTATCGCCACAAGTTTTGCTACTTCAGGTGTCATATTTTTTTAATTGTTAATTCTAATAAAGAAGGAATCAATGTTCGACCTCCCTTACGGCCATTCCTAAAAATACCAGGGTTAGCATTGCGAAGATGAAAGCTTGTATGAATCCGACAAATATCTCCAGAAACAAAAAAGGCAAAGGAACTATCTGCGGAACCAGAAACCCGACTATCATCAGCAGTACTTCTCCGGCAAAAACGTTTCCGAACAGCCGAAATGAGAATGATACTATCTTAATGAATTCAGATAAAAATTCAAGTAGTCCCACAAACGAGAATATCGGATTCTTTAAAGTGAAGAATTTCGAAAGATGCCGCCCCACGCCAATTGCGACCGAACCCAGTAAATTTACCGAAAAAACCGATATTATGGCGAGGGCGATGGTAAAATTGAGATCTGAAGCGGGAGAGCGGAACAGCGGCAAAATATGGCCGTGTTCGCTCACGTAAAACGCTGAGAGCGGAAGAAGCCCCAGCCAATTGGATGTAACAATAAATAAAAAAATGGTGCCGATAAGCGGCAGATAGCGCTCCGAGAGGCGCCGTTCTCCGAGAATCGTATCCATAAGCGACAAAAGTTCATCCAGCAAAAATTCGAAAAACCCCTGCAAACTCCCCGGCACAAGCGACAATTTTTTACTTAACAAAAATGCCGCTGCCGCCAAAACGATGAGCGCGATTGTAGAAAGCAGCACCGCGTTCGTCACCGGCCACGAACCGATATGAAAGATCTTTTCTGCTGCGATGGTAATTTCAGGCATAAAATTAAGCCCATTTTAACGGCATTTCTCAAGTAAGTCAATTTTTTCAAAAAAAATCCCACCGGCACAGGCCCGGTGGGTTTTATTCGAACCCAAACTCTCTGTCCATTTCGGCTTCCACGGACTCCCAATACAATTCCTCCATATTGCGATTGAATTGCGTTTTGCGCTTCGTGAGCTCGGCGGTCGTTTCGAGGTTACGCGACGCGTTCTGCAATACCCATCGCCGGAAAGGCTTGATGTGCACACGGACTGCGCAACCGCCGTATTTTTTTACAAGACCCGGCCGCTGTTTTTCAAAGAGACGATGAAGTTTTTCGCCGTCTATGGCGTGCGGAATGTGGAAGGTCGCCTGCCGCAAAAAATATTCCGCAAGAATATCCAAAGATCCCTGAGCCGTTCCTTTGCGTGTTCTTACGGAGGAGATGCGCGAAAACGTCTTAAAAATATTGAACGGCAACGCAGAGGGCCTCTTAGGCCGCTCAAGGACCTTTACCACCCAGGCGGCGTCCAAATGATCGATTTCTCCGCCGGCTTTTTCAACTTGGATCAGCGGATTTTGCTTGGTTCGCCCGCGATTGATGAATCCGAGACGCGGCCTTACCTCCCGTACAACTGCTTCAAACTCCGGATTCTCATGGTGCGAAGAAAGACGGATGAAGACCCTGTCTCCCGGAAATACAGGAATATATTCGGACTTCGCTTTTTTCATCTTCAAATCTCCTTTTGAGTCAATTTGGGCAAAAATATCTGCTGCAACTATAGCATTTTGGAAAGAATATGTCAAATTTGAGCGTTTTTACCCTGCGACGGGTTCTTCGAGATTCGGGCTTTCGAACGGGGCAACGGGAATTTTGGAATGCTCCGCAATTACTGCTTTGACGGCCGAATACAATGAGGCAGGGTCGTTCTTTTGCGCTTCAACGGCTTTCCAGTCGAATTTCCCTCTCATTACCCTTCTCATATCTTCACCCGCTGATATTTCTTCGTTTTCCATCCCTATCTCGTCCCCGTAATAAATTATGTGCGCGCCAGGCACCTCAAAAAGCCACTCAAAAGCTCGTTTTATTTTTTCTTTGTCGCCTTTAAATATTGAAGCCAGTCTCATTGCAACGAACGCTTCGAACCTGTATTTGCCGTCCGGATCAAAACCGTTGACCACTTCCAACCTTTCGGAATCGGTTAAGCCCGCAAGCGAAATTTCATCATGATTCCTCAAATAGTTCGCCCATGCGGTTGATTCCGGTATCAGGGCGCAATCAACGCAAACACTGGAAAAAATGAATTTATCTTCCCGTGCAAAAGCCAGCATCATGCCGGCGTTCGCATAAAAATTATAAGTAAGGTGGCATTCATGGCCGTTGTCGAAATATTCTTTCATTTTCGGCAGCGTATCGTGTACTTCCGCAAACAATATGACATCCGGGAAGTTCTCGTCGATATATTTCCTTATTTTCATAAGGACTTGATGAGTTTCGGGGACTCCTTTGCAGTTGGTCCCTTCCTTTTTTATCAGGTGCGATGCCGCATCGAGCCTGAATCCGCTTACCCCTTTTTTGACCCAAAAATCCATTATGTCGGTAAAAATATCGAATACTTCCGGATTTCTCCAGTCAAAATCGGCCTGGTCCGGATAAAAAGTAGAAAAATAATAATCACCGGTCGGTGGATTGTAAATCCAGTTCTTTGGCTTAATCGTCGGAAAAGCGTTAATTGCGGACTGGTATTCTTTGCCTGTCCCGCTCCATAAAAACAATTCTCGAATTGCACCGGATTTGTTTTGAGACGCCTCCAAAAACCAAGGGTGCTTGGTTGAAGCATGGTTTAAAACAAGGTCAACAATAACCTTTATATCCATTGCGCCTGCTTTTTTTGCGAAAATCTCAAAATCTTCAAAGGTACCAAGTTCGGAGCGCACCGATTTATAATCGGATACATCATAGCCGTCGTCTACCATCGGTGACGGATAATGAGGCAAAATATGGACAGTGTTTACGCCCAGATCTTTAAGATAATCCAATTTTTGCGCAAGACCCTTAAAATTCCCGGCAAATTTATCCACATAGAGCTCGTATATGACCGCGTCTTTCCACCACATTGATTTATTATAGCGTGCGTGTAAGTATTTTGACAGAAGGAGGTACCAAGAATGTTTTTTCGTGAATTTGTTTTTGGGATATTTTTGGCGATAGCTGGTGGAGTTTTGGGGTCTTTTGCCCAGCTCTATTTGCTGGTTGTGGTAACGGCGGCAATGCTTATCGCTTCGTTGTTAGTTGCCCTTATCGATAATCATCCGCAAAGAAAATCTGACGGATTAAGTTTCTTATTCTCTAGCGTATGCATGGCTTTTTGCGCTTTAATACCGATGTGGATTGTTTATTTAATTAGATGATTATAGCAGAGGCCAAATGACCTCTTTTTTATTTCCCCATCCCGCACTTGGAAGCTTAGCTTCCAAGTGCTAGTATAAGCCGCATGAGAAAAGAGGTTTTCACAAACGGTGAATTTTATCACGTGCATAACCGTGGAATAGATAAAAGGGTTGTTTTTGCGGATGCCGATGATTTTGAGCGTTTCCTGCAAAGTATGCAGGAATTTAATGTTATCGAACCAATCGGGAGTCTTTATGAATATTCGTTTTTAAAAGACAAGGTTTATAACCGTCGCCGCAAAAAAGGCAAATTGGTAAATTTTGTCGCCTACTGCTTAAACCCAAACCATTATCATTTTATTCTTGAACAAGCAGCAGAAAAAGGAATTGAAAAATTCATGCAACGATTAGGAACCGGCTATTCAAACTATTTTAATGTTAAATACAAGAGAAATGGATCGCTGTTTCAGGGTACCTTCAAAGCCAAACACATTGATTCAAATGAATATTTGCTCCATTTAAGCGCTTACGTGAATTTAAATAACCGCATTCACCGACTTGGAAGCTTAGCTTCCAAGTCGAGTTGGAATGAATATGTAAATGAACAAAACGAGTTTTGCAATAAAAAGATTGTTTTAGATCAATTTAAAAATATAAACGAATATAGAGATTTCGCGGAGAGTTCCCTGAAAGACATATTAGCCCGCAAGCAACTCTATAAAGAACTGGAAACAATTCTGTTTGATTAACTTGGAAGCTTAGCTTCCAAGTCGGTTAATCATATGAACGTTCGCGCTCTTCAACCTCGCGGGCGGCGCAGCGATATCCGCAATAATCGCAATCATCGGACGGGCGCGGCATCTCGCCATCCAGACATTTTTTGATTTTTTGGAGCGTAGGCTCAATCCAGCCCGTATCGCCCGTGTAAGAGATTAGATTTATATAAAATTCCAACTTGCCGTCAAAGGCCTTTGCATCAACTTTTCCGGTGCAATAAACAAAATACCCGGTTTTAGAAACTTCGTAACCCTTCTGGCGGAGAAGCCACTGATATATTTCCATCTGCCGTTTGTATCCGTCTTGCCATTCTTTGTCCAGCACCACAACCTGTTCTGCTTTCGCGGTCGCCTTGTAATCGACAATCATGTATTCTTTTTTTGAATCCTGCCAAAGGTCGTCTATCGCGCCGGTGATCAAGAAATTCGTCGGCTCGTGCAAATACTGAATGCCCTTGAAATTTTCACGCCAAATATCGAGTTCATTATGGGCCGCGGGCACAGCATCAATGCCATATCTTTTTTGTAAAGGATGCTGTGACCCGTTGGCGCGGTGAATATCGAATTCCGCTTTCAATAGCTTATCCACCGCGGAATTGAGCGAAAAAGGAAAACCCGGAGGACGGCCTATGCCGAGCTTTCGGTCCAAATAGAAACACCTGGGGCATTCTACATATAGGTCTATCTTGGAACGGGATAGCTTAAAAGGCTTATCCGAGCTTTTATCGTAGCCGTTTTTCATTTAAGAATATTGTAGCACCAAATAGAGCTGCGTTTATGTAAGCAATATAACGGCAATGTAAATCATAAGAAAAGCTCCTCCGTACAATGCGAGATCACGATTATCCAGATCGGCTTTGCCTTGCGGCGCCCGGGGCGCTTCTGCAAAAATTTTTCTGAAAAATGGGCTTTCCAGGGTATAATTGAGCGCATCAGCAGACTCGCCCCAATATATATCGCATGTGGCGCAAAAAATCAGATCATTTTTTAGATCCGTTGCACTATCGCATATTTTACAAATAAATGGAGTCTTCATCATGCGTTTATTTTATCATTTTACTATAATTTGTCAAGATACCTGATTTTTAGCCTTATAAGACTTGACATTAAAGCTTATTCATGATAAATTTGTGAAAGAAGGGAGGACTCATGAAAAGGATATTTATTAGAAGTATTTTGACATCTTCTCTGATACTCGCGTTCACATATCCTCAAGTGTTGTCCGCAAAAGAAGACCCGATTGAAAAATCGGTTGAGAATTTAAGGACCAGAGTCAGAGAACGCAAGGAGCTTGCCGCAATGCAGCGGGATATTTTGAGAAAAAAGTTTTCGGAACAGTATTCAACCCCGAAAAGAAAAATATCTCCGCGAAAAGCGTCCGGTCCGCCTAAATCCGCCGCCAAAGATCCGTGCCGGGAGCTTCGGCCAACCATTTCTGAAATTGCTAAACAATACAAGTTTGATCCCATCGACATTGAATCAATGATCCGCACGGAATCAAGCTGTAATGTTAAAGCCAGCGGTACCAAGGGCGAGATAGGCCTGACGCAAGTCATGCCTTCAACGGTATTGGATAAATTGAGAAAAGATCCTAAATTTAACATACTTGTCGGGACCCATATATTGGCCGAAAATAGAAAAAAATTCGGCGATACAAAAAAGGCAATTCTGGCATATAATAAAGGCGAAGGCGGAGCTCGAAAAGCGCTTGCTGCAGGGAAAAAACCCGAGCAAATTGAACACGTCAAACGATTTTTGCGGCACAAAAAAAGTTTGGAAATCATTGAAGTCAGCACCCCGATCTATTAACCCCGCAGTCCTTGTACTATGGGGTTTTATTTTGAAAAAAATAAACTAAGAGGCTTTTTGCGGGTTTTGCCAGCAGGCAACCCTGAGCGAGCAGTAGCGAGGCGAAGAAAGCAAAAAGACTGCTTAGTTTATTTTTTTACTTCTCCGCTACGCTTACGCTCGTGATTACCGCGCCGGTCAGCGGCTTATCGTTCGGATCTGTTTTCAGCAAGCCGATCTTGTCCACGACGTCCTGGCCGTTCGTCACCTTTCCGAAAATAGTATAATTGTTCGGCAAAGGATAATCTTCAAGCATTATGAAAAATTGGCTGCCATTTGTATTCGGACCGGCGTTCGCCATCGCCACTACTCCTTTTTTATAACCGGCTTTGTAAGAATCCGTCGCAGGATTTAATTCATCTTCAAAAGAATAACCCGGACCTCCCCTTCCTGTTCCGGTCGGGTCGCCCCCCTGGATCATGAAACCCTTGATGACGCGGTGAAATATTACTCCGTTATAAAACCCCTTCTTCGCCAGCGTAATAAAATTGTTTACGGCTTTCGGCGCGTCGGCTTCGTAAGTCTCAAATGTTATTTCCCCAAAATTCGTGAATAAAGTTATCATATGTTTTCCGCTGTTATCGGCTGATAATATATTTTTTTCCTGAGACTCAACTGGGCGATTAGCAGTATAGAACCAAAATACGCCTACGCCTAGACCCAGGGCGAAAAGAACGAAAATTAACGATAAAATCTTTGAAAATCCCCTCATGACTTAATTATATTACATAAAGAATCTTAACGCAAAAACCGCAAAGAAAAAACCCGCGCTGGGGTTTGTTCTAAAGTTTTGCCGACATTTCCGCGAGCCGGCCTCTGTAAACCTTTTCTTTTAAAATAAGATGGGCAAACTCTTCTTCACCCTTATAAGTATTTATGAGGTGAACAAGTCCGTTTGATTTGGAATCAAGCCGAGCGGCCGGCGGAATTTGGTCTGGGTCTCCGGTAAAAACTATTTTTGCCGGATCCGCCGGGCGGGAGGCAAGCATTTTAATATCTTTCTTTTTAAATAATTGCGGCTCATCAGCTACGATGAATCGGTTCCGCAAATTGCCTCCCTGCTGATAATTTATCGGCAATATGTCCAAATGTCCCTGAGCAATATAACTATTTACTATATTTTCAACCCCTTCGGGTTTTTCGCTCATAATCGGAACGCCTCTTCTGTCGAATTTAGCCGGCATGGCATGCGATCCGTCCAAATTTAAAATTATTTCAAAGGCGTCATAGACGGGTTGTTTCCATGGCCGAAATTTAGTGGAAGCGTCACCCGGCAAAGAACCTTGTTTCTCGCCGTATTCGATACTGGGCCTGAAAAAGAGGAGCTTTTTAAAAATATCCGGTTTTGCAAATCTTTGCTGCCAGCCGACTGCGGCGGCAAGCAGCGTCTTTCCGGTGCCCGCCTGGCCCATAAGGGACACGGCAAGAATTTCCGGGTCCAAGAGCAAGTGGCACGCAAATAATTGCTCGGAATTTTTAGGCTCGATACGCAAGTTAATATTTCCCAAATCCTGCACGACCCTGAAAATTCGGGCCTTTTTTTTATAAATTGCCAACGCTGTCTTGTCTCCGCAGCGGATATAGCAGCAATGATTTGGAAAAAGATCTTTGCTTTTAAAGTTTAACGCAGCCGATAATATCAGCGAACTTTCGACGCGTTTTTCAGAATAGAGCTTATCGATCAGATCGGCGCCCGCCGGATCCAAATTTATATCCATCATGCCGGAATAAAGATGTTCAATCTGATCGTACTTATAATCTTCCGCCTTAAGTCCGCAGGCGTTTGCTTTCAAACGCGGAGCTTTGTCTTTACTGACAAAAATCACTTCTCTTCCGGGATTGGCTTTTTGCAGCTGATAAGCAAGAAGTATCATGCGATTGTCATTTTTGATATCAAGCCCGGTCGGCAATTCCGTAAAATCCTTGTCCAAAGTAAAACGGACGAAAAACTTTCCGCCTCCGGGAGTAGGTATCCCGTCGACAAATGAACCGCGCGCCTCGCATTCAATCAGCTTCCGCAATGCTTCTCTGGCATCAAACTCTTTCTCCGGACGACCGGCAAGATTATCAAGTTCTTCATACATGCAACCGTGCGCGACGACTATATTTTCCGCAAAATTATCTATCGCGGTCGCGTCGTGCATCGCGACACTAGTATCGGGAACTATGATCTTGGCTGTTTCTGAATTTAAGAAGATATTTTTCAACGGCCTTCCCTCTTGCTGTCAACGTGCGTTTGCTAATGTAAAGATAAAATAAGAAAGGCCTCTTGTCTAGAGGCCATAAAATATATAATTTTTCTCCTTATGTTTGATTTCAATACGCTTATGGGCACTTGTGGTCCGCCGCGTAAACTGATCGGTCCGACCTGAGTCGTGACCGGCAGGCGCAAGCTTGTGGGCACTTTTGGTCCGCCGCGTTGCGCAAAATCAAAATAAGTAAGAAAAGGAATTGCTAGAGCGATGCCATCTTGGCACTTTCTTCTTCTTGTTTTCTTTTTTTAAGATTTTCTTTAACATGACTCCGGATGTTTTCAGCCGGATACGTATCAACGGAAGACATATCATAAGGGCTTTGCCAGATGCCGCACGGCACCTCAATTCCCTTTCCGCTGCGCTTTAATTTTGAACCGATATTCTTAAAAACTATTTCTGCGCTCCCAAGTTCAGGATCATCATACGCGTAGATGACCGGACTGCCCGGCTTCCATTTACTGAGCTCCGCGTGCAGTGCGGTAACCGACTTTTCAAGCTCATCTTCTCGGCTTGTCTTTTTGTTCTTGCCGGACCGCCGTTCTCCTCTTCCGTAAACCATCCATAACGCAAGTAAAATGAGCGCTGCACCACCCATTACCATAAGCGTCATAGTTATTTTCCACCAAGCAAGATCCATTTCTGCTTTCCCAAGAATATTCACAGTTTCTGAATGCTTCTTATTCAGTACTGCAAACTTTTCATTTGCGCTGATTTTATCCTTTATCGATCGGTCTATTTTCGCAAGCCAAAACTCTTCGTATTCAGCGCGTGATTTGGCGGGAAAAAAGAGGTTATCTCCGGTTCTTATTTGTTTCGCCCATGCCAAAGCTACTTTCATGTCCTCGCTTAAATTTTTACGCAGCACGGCGGTCATGCAGCGGCCCGTTGTCATTCCGGAAGGAAGCAGCTTTTTAGCATAACGATCCGCGCATATCCCCGAAATAGTATCGCCTTTCTCGATCACGATCAGGTCGGCGCCTTCTTTTTCGGAAAGTTTATGCGCGGGAGCTTTGTCCGAAAATGCGATAATAAACAAAGTAATAACCAATAAAGATATTTGAAGTTTTGTCATTTACTTACCCCATCCTTTCATCTTCGGCCGGCCGCGCTCGTATTTTCTGCTGTTATTGCTGTTGGGCTGATTGTTGTTGTCATTATGATTTTCAGCATTAGAACTCGACGAGGATGAAGCGGCAGTTTTTGCAACCTGTTCTTGAACTTGCTGCTGACCGCCCTGCAATTGATTCGTTTCGGTATTTTGATTTAATTCCGGACTTTGATTTTGCGAACCCGAAACACTGATGTTCGAATTGTACTTATTCGGCTTGAATTGGCCCGCGGTAACCGCTTGAAGCCCCCCTTGGACGCCTGTATTCACAATTCCCAAACCGAGATTTTTTGTGCTGCCCTCGGAAGCAAAACCCGTATCAAGTGAAGATACATATTCATTGCCGTCGGAATCCTTTTGCAGCACAAAACCTCTGCTGATTGTTAAACCTGGCCGGATATCGCCTCCGTCGCCGCAACCTACCAATAATATTTTACTGGTAAAACCGTGCGGCTCTTCCAAGTGTGACTTGCACGCAAGCTGGCCTGCGCATCCCGAGAAAAATAAAGCTCCGAAAACAAAAAAGCATTTTCTAAACATCGCTGCCTCCTTTTTTGGTCCACAGATTTAATTGCACGTGTTTACTGTTTGTATAACTGTCGGATTAACCAAGCCTCTGCTAAAAATATATGCTCCCGAAGATCCGCCGATGCCTGAATCATTATTATGCAGCCCATAAGACTGCGTAACGATCGTACTTTTGTCTCTGCAGGGCAACATAAACACTTTGAATTTTTTCTTCTCTTCTATTGCTTCCAATTTTTCCTTTAATGTTTTTTCACCGAACATGCGCGGCGATTTTCCGTTCGCAAGCGCATATCCATGGAAAACAAATAGCGCCAAAAGTAAAAGTGCGCCTAAAATCACGCTGAATTTCCAAAGCATAAAGAGCCCTCCTTTATTCTTATTTAATCTTACTTTTTTATATAGCAAGCAAATAAAGTAATCATGAAGTTAATTCAGACGCAAAAAACCCGTCCCGGCAATGAGCCGAGGCGGGTTATTTATGCCAATTTCTGAAAAATCAGATTATGTAGGAGTTGGTGTCGGTGTCGGCGTTGGCGTTGGAGTAGGTGTGGGTGTTGGAGTTGGAGTTGGTGTAGGAGTTGGCGTTGGTGTCGGGGTAGGAGTTGAAGTCGGGGTTGGTGTGGGAGTAACAACTGGTGGAGTGCTGGTAGCGCTCTTGCAAGGCATAACTATGGTTATATCTCTGATATTACCATGTCCTCGATTTCCACCTTTATGATCGTCATTATCTTCCCGCTCTATTTTTCTAAGCCATCCCGGAGCGATAAGATGCCCCGGCGGCACGCAAAATCTTTTATCTCTACGGTTACCGTGTCCGCGATTATCTCCGTCATCATCGTCATCGTCTTCTTCTTTAAGATTATGTTTTGCCAGCTCTTTATTTAACTGTTCCAGGGTTTTAGGGCCAACTCGTCCGACTTGTTCAATCCCGAACTTTTTCTGGAATCTCTTAACCGCTTTTTCTGTAAGCTTGCCGAAAAATCCGGTTATCATACCCTCCGGGAAAATCGTCGGGTCGGCGGCAAGCAGGGTTTGCAATAACGCCACCTGATCCCCGGTTGAACCCTCATGCATTTGTCCTATGAGCTTTATTGTACTTCTGATATCTTGCTGAGTTTGTACCACCTGATTCTGCGCGGCTACGAGCGCTTCGATTTGCGCTTTTAGAGCCGTTATTTGCGCCTGCAATTTTGCCACCAGTTCCGCTGAGGTTTCGGCGAATACCGGAACGGCCACGGCGAGAGCAAGAGCTGAAATAACCGCGAATTTTGCTATTTTTGTTCTCATAATTTTGATTATAAACTTGATTGAATTAATAATAATTTCTCGACTTTTATAAGTTTTTAATAATTTCTATTATATCACAGACCGAGATTGGATTTAATATTCTCGAGTAAGCCGTTATCCACAGAGCCTTTCCCTTCGCTTTCTATTTGCATTTTTTCTCCCTTTTCGTCTTCTTTATCATCTTCGTCATCTTCTTTTTTATCATTTTCATCCCTTTTTTCTAAAGTGGTTGTAGCCGCCTCTATCTCCATCCGCAGAGAAGCCGCAGCTTTCTTTTTTGCCTTGAGCTTCGGCAAAAACTTATCCATCTCTTCACCGTCCAATTTTTCCAAGATTTGCGCGTGCGCTTCCAGGGAGGTTTCAAATCTTGCGGAAAGATCAGCGGCAACCCTTGACCTTCCTTTCTTTTTCAATTCTTCTATGCGAACCTGAACTTTACCGGCATGGCGAAGAAAATTGTCTTCGATGCTTGTCCTATTCTCATCAGTGAACCGATTTTCTTCAACGAGCTTCGCCGCCTCAAAAAGGCGCGCCTCTGAAATATCAGCCTCAACTTCCGCTTTGGATTCGATGGAAAAAGCAAGTACTTCCTGTATTCTCTCGTTCACTCCGATCTTTACCGCGTAAAGAGCATCTCCCGGCAAGGCACCCTGTGCCGCGTATGATGCGGCGCTGCCAAGCCCTATTGAAAGCAATATTGCGGCGTAAACGCCTGCGGCTGCCGGTTTCAAATTGATATTAAATCTGCTAAAAATGCTATATCCCCCCTCCAATATAGGTCGGGCTGGCGCCTTATCTCTTACCGCGCGCAAAATATTTCCGCGCATTTCGGATTTTTCCTCCGCGCTCATGCGGACATTTCTTGTAAGCTCGTTTATTTTATCCAAGTCGTTTATCATTGAATTAATTTTTGTATTTTTGCTATGGCGCGATTAAGCCGTACTGATATGACGTTAGCAGACGGCGCATCTCCCGCAAAACCGGCCCGCTCCTCAAACACTTTGGCGATCTCCTCGGGGCCGAGGCCGTCGATATAGCGCAGAATAATTATCTCGCGCTCGTTATCTTCAAGAGCATTTAAAAGTTTTATGAAATTTTTTGCCTCTGCGTTCAGCATTACTTTTATGTGTTCAGAGTCGGATGGCTGCAGACCCTGCTCAAGCATTTCATCCAGAGAATAGGTTTTTTTCTTCCGCCATTTATCCGCCATTATGTTGCCGGCAATTCGATAGAGCAGTGCCCGCATATTCTCGATCTGATTTTTTTGCGAATAATTCCAGGCGCGCAAAAACGTTTCCTGCACCGCATCCTTTGCCTCCTCACGGTCATACAGCCTGAAATAACAATGCCTGAAAAGCGCATCGGAATAAGCGTCATATGAAGCCATGAATTCTGATTCGATCATTTGGCCACTATACTAGAAGACGTTAAAAGCGCCAAATACTTACCTAATTTCGTAGCGAAGCGTAACGTTGATGATTATATCCTGTGAGCCGGGTTCGATGGCTGGCGCGGGAGCGCTTTCCGGCGCGCCGCCTCTGCCGTCAGCCATCGTAGCTTTGTAGTATATTGGTCCTCCGTAGCCTTCGTCGATGGTCAAAAGGCGGCCCAACCCAAAACCGCCCGCGCGTGCAATCGCCAGCGCTTTTGCTTTTGCTTTTTGTATGGCTTCCGCGCGGGCTTGCGATTCAACTTTGTCGCGGTCATCAATATCAAATAAGAGCCGGGAAACCGAGTTTGCCCCATTCTTAACTGCGCCGGAAAGTATTTCGCCGGCTTTAGCGAAATCACGGATCTTTACCGAAACAGTCTGGTTTATGCCGTATCCGGAAATCTCCGGTGGAGGACAAACTTTTCCGTTTGACGGATAAATCGCAGGCATTGACTGCGCACCGCCTTCCATCATCGGCACAGGATAATCCCTGCACGTATAATTTGTGTATTTTGGGTAAACCGAATATCCTTCGGTTTTGATATCTTTTTTATCAACTCCGTTGGATTTAATAAAATCAATTATCTTGTTGGTTTTAACAGTATTTTCTTTTTGCAAAGCGGCGAGATCCTTGCCGCCTTCGGTAATAACGCTAAAAGTAAATGCCGCCACATCGGGCACGGCAACTACCTTGCCCTCACCCGAAACGGAAAAGCTCCGATAAGTGCCGGGTTCTATGGAATTGGAATATGTTCGCACATAGCTCAAAACAGCGTAAGAGAGTACGCCTATAAATACAATCCCGACCCAAGCAAAATATTCTTTTATGTGTTCATTCATATCTTTATACTATCAATACCCTGCCGGAAAGCAAATGAAGATTCAGGAATATAAGACTTTCTATCAATATAAGCAAAAGAAGCCCGTATAATATATGACGCGGATGCTGGACTTTTATTTCAATAATAATCATCAGCATCAAAGCCAGACTCACAAAGGCACTAAAGATAACATATAAATAAGATAGCGATCTGATAGGCGAAGTCAGTATTCCATAAAATTTGTCGGTGAATTTATGCGCGGCATTCTCCGAACTTGCCTGTGGCAAAGCAGAGGATTCTTGCGCTGGCTCTGCGTCCGCATTCTTCACTTCTATATAAAGGCTGTTTTCGCCGGCACCTTGAGAAGTTGCTTGCACCTCCTCTCCGGCGACTTTAGGTTGGACAACTATTTTTAGCGCTGTCTTGGGAGTCGGCGTTGGCACAAACTGCGGCGAGGGCGCCGCATAAACAGGCAGCGGTGTGCCGAATAGCTGTACTACGAATGTCGTCTCGTGCCCTTGATAGACGCCTTTTGCCGTGGCAACTCCTATCTCAATAAAATTTTTATTTAAAATATTGGCTCGATGCCCGATAGAATTCATCCAAGCGGTATTAACGTCAGCCGACTCCGAAAAATCTATTGCCAAGTTTTCTCCGGCATAGGAAAATAAGTAACCGGCCTTACCAAACCAAAACCACGGCGTAAGCCCTTCGGGACTGGTATGCGCAAAATAACCTTTCGCGGCCATATCGTCGGCTTTGTACTTTGCGGCCAAAACCAGGAGCGGATTACTCTTCAGTTCAGGAAGTTTATTCTCGGTGCGATCAGAATTGGCAAGTCCTATCAAGGCGGGGGGTAAAACTTCCGCCAAAAAATTGTAATTGCCCAGAATTACGGATGAATAAACCGCGGATAAAGCGGAAATAAGCAATAAAAAAGCCGCAAATCCGGACACCACATGCGCCCTGAAAAAATGCGGTATATACTCATTTCCCTTATGCGGTATGAAGTATTTTCTAAACACCTCTTTCATTTTACCATTATACTCCATTTTTAGGCAAAATACAATAGCACATGAATAACTTTATTTGTCAAGGCTATAATACTATATACGGGAATTTTTTCATATATACTGGAAACATGGAAAAGCCCCCGTCACCGAATGAAAAACCGAATTTTACCACCGAAGAGGCTGCGAATGCCGAAAAAAATCTCGATTCCCTGGTCGAGACAATGAAGGTTTTGGGATTTTCTTATGCTGAAATTCAATTATCTTCCGAAGAACTTATAAGTGCGGCAAGAAAGATCGCCCCGGAAAGGCTTAAACTTGTTGAACAAAAATTGAAAACCGGAAACATCAGCCTGGGGGAAATGCCCGCAAATGTAGTTTTGGACAAGCTCTATGGCGTTGATAAAATAATCGTATTCAGCGGGCGCACTTTTTTTATTGACGCCACAACAGCAAAGACAACCGCAATTAAAAACAAAATTAATAAATTTACCGAATTAGAAAAGCTGCTTCGTTCAGCCGGAGCCGACCATGCCGTAATCTTGAGCTTGAGAAAAAATGATGTCAGCGAGGATGCGGCCATTAAATTTGCCGCCGCGCTTGCGGACGCCGCAGAGTTCGTGGTGGATGTAAGATTGCACAACCTATAAAGTTCCGTTGCACTCGCAAAGACTGGCCGAGAGATAACCGTCCTCGTTCAGTGAATATTTTGCGAGGTTGCCCTCGTACCCGCAATGCGGGCACTTTACGTAATAGTCCCAGACGCACCAGGGTTGGTGAGTCGTAGCTTCCACAACTTCCCCATTGAATGTTTTGCATCCCCATAAACAAGCAAAGCCGCCCAAGGTATGGCCGGTTATGGTCTCGTTCTGTTTTATTTTTTCCTTAAGGCTTTGTGCTGCGGCTATAGCCGCCAACAACTCCTTTGAAACCCTTTCCTTTCTTTCGGACTCTTTCGATACGAAAGTCATTTATAATTATATCAAATATCCGGGCGCCGCAACGCGCGACTGTGGATAAACTCTTTCCTTCCACTTAGCTGTCGGACAGCTAAGTTAATCTAAAAGCATAGTTTCTAATTCTTTTTGCATAGCTTTTTTTTCCAGAATTGATTTTAAGGAATTTTCAGAAAAATCCTTGTATTCAATAAGGTTCTTGAATTGTTTTAAAACAATATCTTTAGTACATAAAGATTTATCAATATTATTTAAATATTCATGCCGGCTTGAACGGAACTCATCACCTCTTATTTGATGAACCAAATTATTAAGATTTACATAAGCACTGACATGCAACAAATATTCGTTTGAATCTATATGCGCGGCTTTAAATTTTCCCTGGAACAGAACTCCGCTTCTTTTGTATTTGAAATTGAATCCCTGGGTATATCCGCCTCCCAGCCTTTTCATAAATTCGCTTATCCCGTTTTCCGTGCGCTGCCTTAAGATAATATGATAATGATTCGGATTAAGGCAGTAACAAACAATATCTACCAGCTTAGCTGTCCGACTGCTAAGTAGAGACTTATCTCGAAAAGAGTTTTCAAACAGGCTACCGATTGGATTTTTTGTATTAAATTCGGCCATACTTTGCAGAAATCTGTCAAAATCATCGCGATCAAGAAATACCGGCCGTTTGTCCGTACCTCGATTATAAATATGATAAAATTCCCCATTGGCAAATCTGACTTTTCTCATGGTGCCAATATATTAGCACTTAGCTGTCCGACAGCTAAGTGTGAGATGTGGATAAGCCGCCATTCATGAAAAGAACATGTGTGTCTGATAATTTCTTTGGGATGAAAATTGCACAAATTGCGCCTATCGCGGAACGTGTGCCTCCGAAAAAATATGGGGGTACCGAACGTGTGGTTCATGCGCTCACCGAAGAACTGGTACGCCGCGGCCACGACGTCACTCTTTTTGCATCCGGCGACTCTTTGACTTCAGCAAAACTTGTTTCAGTCTATCCGCGCGGTTTAAGAGAGGCGAAACTTCAGGATATTTACGGACTGAATTCTTTTACGCTTCTTAATATAGGCGTCGCTTACACGCTTCAGAATGAATTTGATATTATCCACGATCACAACGGAACATACGGTCTGCCGACAGCCAATATTTCGAATACTCCGGTGCTTCAGACAATTCACGGACCGTTCACAGCAGAAAACAGGCATATTTACAGACGTTTAAAGAAACCATATCTGGCAACTATATCAAAATCGCAGGCTACAGTTTTGGACCTAAATTACGCCGGCAACGTTTACAACGGACTCGCAATGGAAGACTTCCCTTTTTCCCGCGAGCACGACGGCTATCTGATTTTCGTCGGACGAGTGTCTATGGAAAAAGGCGTGCATATCGCAATAGACACCGCGCGGGAACTGAATCTTCCTCTGCTTATCGCCGCCAAAGTTGACCAGAATGACAGGCCGTATTTCCATGAATACGTTGAGCCTTATCTTTCCGAGCAGATACAGTGGATAGGCGAAGTGGACGAAAAAAGAAGAAATGAACTTTTTTCGCGTGCTATGTGCTCCTTGCACCCAGTTACTTGGCGGGAACCCTTCGGACTCACAATAATTGAAGCGATGGCAACAGGCTGCCCAGTCGTGGCGCTCAACAAAGGCTCGATTTCGGAGCTTATTAAGAACGGCGAAACAGGATTTGTTGTCGAAGACCTTGAAGAAATGGTTGACGCGGTTGAGAACATTCACACTATTGACAGGGAGGCTTGCCGCATACACGCGCTATCAAAATTCAACGCCGTAAAAATGACGGATGACTATCTCAAGATCTATAAAAACATATTGAAAAAACAAAAATGAAGAATTTTTCTTGACTCGCACCCCCATTTAAAATATAATACACTCTTAGATCTGGAGAAATTGATCATTATGAATGAAGAACAAATAAAATATTTATGGAACTCCGGCATCAATACGCTTCATGAGTTGGAAACGGATGAAGGAATTTTGGCTTCAGGAAGAAATGAAAAATTTGGCGCTATTTTCGGCAGGGATTCATTGATTGTCGCTCTGAAGCTTATAAATGCTCATGAAAAAAAAGGAGGGGATGCGTATTTTTTATCCGTCGCAAAAAAAATCCTTTTGAATTTGCAAAATCTTCAGGGTAAAGAAATAAACATTGAAAGCGGAGAAGAGCCCGGTAAATTCATTCATGAATTCAGGCCAGACAAACATGATTTCCTGACCAAAGAGCCCGAACGACCCTGGTATTCCTATCCCGATGGTACTATGAAAAACTACGACTCCGTTGACTCTACTGCCCTTTTCCTTATCGCCACGATTAATTATTTCAAAGCGTCTGGGGATCATGTATTTTTGAAGCAAATATTGGGCTCGGCGGACTTAGCTCTCGACTGGCTACTTATATACGGCGACAAGAACGGAGATGGATTCATTGACTATGAATTCCCCGTCAAGCGAGTTTATGGCGGACTTGTTACGCAAAGCTGGATGGACAGCGCAGAATCAGTCTTTCACGAAGACGGCGAAAAAGTTGAGTACCCTATCGCTCCCGTCGAAGTGCAGGCATATGCTTACCGCGCTTTGAGACTTTGGGCGGAGCATTTAAAAGATTCCTATCCCGCGAAAAGCAAAAGATTATCTAAGCGCGCGAATAAACTCAAAAAGTTATTTAACAAAAAATTCGCAATTAAGGATGAGTCCGGTACGTGGACATTGGCTTACGCGCTGGACGGCAACGGAAAACCGCTTGTCTCGGCACGCTCAAGCATAGGACATTGCTTATGGGCCGGAGATCAAAACGGGGATTGCGTTTTAAACAAATTATCCGTTCCAAAGCTCGTTCGACGGCTTATGTCTCCGGATCTTTTCGAGCCGAACGCGGGAATACGCACTTTGTCCACGCTTTCCGTGGGGTACGGAGCCATGAGCTATCATAACGGCTCAATCTGGCCACACGACACCAGCATGATAATCGAGGGCCTCGAAAACTTCGGATATAAGAAAGAGGCCGGAAAAATAAAGGATACCCTACTAAAGTCGCTGGTGCAATTTGAGACTCCTGTGGAACTTTACGCCTACGACGGCAAACTGATGGAATATTATACACCTGAATTTGCCGCGTGCAGGAAACAAGCCTGGAGCGCGGCCGCTATGGTATCGGAGCTCGCACCCCTTATGGCTAAAATGGCATAAAAAAAAGCCCGGACTTATCGCCGCGGGCCGGAGGGAAAAAATTTATTCTTTCCCTGCACCTCCTTTTGTTGGCTCATCTGCACACTTCTTTCATACTCTAAAATTCGCGAATTTAATGGCAGACTTTCGTCAAATATTTTTATCGAGTCTCCCTCCTTTCTAGGCTCATTACTGCCTGCGGATTGATTCCCCTTAGTGTTGTGCGGCATGAGACCTCCTTCTGGTCTTGAGTTTAAACGATGCGACATGAATTCTTCATGAATACTTCTAGGTTTTCTCACTTCTTAACCCATGGTAAACTTTTCTCATTAAAGTTCTATTAAACAAAACTCCCCGCTTAACAAGGGAGTTTTTTACCTCCCCCAAATCCCCTCTTTGGTAAGGAGGAGTAGGGGTGGTGTTTAAGGCAGCTGCGGCATCGGAAGGTTGAGGGCAGGGCAATTTAACATGTTGATCCAGCGCTTGGTTGTTTTGTAGACGTAACCTGTGCCGGTTTTATCAATATTTCCGGTTTGCTGTTCCCACGGCGTCAAAATCTGTTCAGCTGCTTTTACCTGAAATCTTTTTACCGCGCCAAACGAGAGCTGTCCGTAGAATCCGGTTACCGGCAGACTTTCGCCGAGAGTGTTTAAAAAGCTCTGCAATTTTTTAACTTCGTCGGAATTATTTTTCCTTCCAAGTTTTATATAATCGCCCAAGTATGCCGAGCAGCTTGAAGGTAATCCGTCCGTGGTTGCGCCCAAAACCTGGCCCTGCGAGACTACAGATCCGTTACCGGGCGCCGTGAATGCTCCCGAAACTTGCCCCCCGCTCGGAACCAAAGGTCCGTTGCCGGGAGGAACAGAAGTCGGTGCAGGCGCGGAAGTCGGGGCCGGAACCGGAGTAGGAGTTGGGCCGGTATAAGTATAGGCCATAGGTCCGGCAACGGCGGTATTTTCCGGATTACCCGCATTATCAACGGCGCTCGCTTCAAAACAATATGCGCCGCGGCCGTTTTCCGGCACCCAATTTGTTTCCGGCGCCCATGGGACATTCAACGGATCCGCACTTTGAAGATTAAGATGGATGATCTCTATCGGAATTTCTTCGCTGTTGCGGCCCGAACAATCCAGTTCCGTAAATACGTCAAAGAAGCTGTCAATGAATTGAGTATCCTTAATTTGAAATGCTTTAAGCGTTACTTCGGCCACGCCAGACATGTCGTCCGTTGAATGGCCGCTTAACAATTCCAAAGAGACCATTTCGGTATCGATCGACGGATGGTTATTCAATTCATTTTGATCGTCAAAAAATGACTGGGGAGGAGTCGTATCTTCAGGAGTCGGTGTTGGTTCCGGAGTTGGAGTCGGTTCCGGATCCTCATTTTCCTGATTCCCGAAATTCACATCCTCGGCGTCCGAACCTTCCAATTCGACAACATGACAGCCGTCATTTTCTTCAGGATATGTTTGCGTCCAGTCATCCTGATGCTGCTCACACAGCATATAGTTGTCAGCATCCAGTCCGCTGAACTGATAAGCTCCATTTTCATCGGTTTCACTTTCATCCAATAACTCGTCACCGGCCCAAAGCTCGATAGTCCAACCAAAAAGCCCATCCTCGCCGAAATCCCATACGCCGTCTCCGTTCAGGTCATTGAATTTATATCCTGAGATCGAAAAACCGTATGGAGATTCATCGTTGTCGTCGAGCGATTCGCAGTTATTATCGTCAGAATCTATCATTCCGTCTCCATCATTATCTGCACCATCGCCGCATTGAGTAGTTACATTAATAGTGACGGTAGCAACATTGCTGTCATCCGTACCGTCATTGACATGATAAGTGAAAGAATCGGTTCCGTTGAAGCCCGAATTTGGGGTGTAATTTACTATATTATCAAGTATTTCACCGATTATATCGTCCAAACTTCCGTTCGCCGGGAGCGAGTCTATGAAGTATGTTAATGGGTCGCTGTCCGCATCTGTTCCCAGCAAGGTGATAGGATTATCCAGACTATTCATATCAACCCAAACCTCCGTGTCTTCCGCGGCCGGAGATGCGTTGGGAGTCGGCGCAGCGCATCCGGTCACTTCAAGAGTTGCTGATTCTTGTATAGAACCATCTGAATCCGTTATCACTTTCGCTGTCCAGGTCCCGCACTCATCCGGAGAGAAAGGCACTTCGGCGTTGCCTGCGTTATTACTGGCCGAACTAACAAATGGAGTAACCGAGTCAGACGGACTATAAATGCTGATATGATGAATATGGTCCATACCCAATCCTGTGCTTTTCGCACAAGTATCGTTTAAAACAACAAGCGATGTTATATTGGATCCGGTGCACGCTACATTTGTTTTAAAACTTAAATTAATTGCGGCTGAAGCTACGCTTGGCACTAAAACCGCCAAAGGAGCAATTAAATAAACGACCATTGCCGCGATGGTGACAACCGAGTTCGCGGTCCTGCCTACCGGCAGGCAGGCTTTGAGGACTGACATATGTGTTTTGCTTAAAACATTCATTTCCATATTATCGTCGAATTAAGACTTTTAACATTAATTAATAAGCTTTTTATTGGGACTTTTTTAATATGTGCAATTATAGCAAATCATGAAGTCTTTGTCAAACCATCATTTATCCCATTGTTGCCTTCATACATGAATTGCTCATGAAGCGGATTTGTCGCCGCCCTACTCTCCGTGCGGAAATGCTGATTTAAATTGGGTGCGGGCGGAAGTCATTGCAGATTTAAACGTGGAGATCACTTGCGTAAATGCGGCTTTTCTCTGAATAATAAGCGGCTGGATTGATGCAGCCATTTTTTCCGCCGCAACCTGATCGTTAATAAATTTATCATGCGCAATTTTGAGTTCGCTTTCCAGGCCCGTTCGTATATTTAAAGTGATAACCCCCGAATTGCAGGATGAAAGCGCACGGTCGAAGGCCGCCTGCGCGGAAATTTTATAATTTATTATTGCGCTGTCGATAAGTTTGTTTTTTGCAAGAAATACCTGGCCAATACCTTGCCTAAAAAGATCTACCGCGGATTTGACGGCTTCTCTTTTTGCGAAGACGGCGTCGCTTATCGCTTTGGCGTAAACATCAACTTTATATTTTAAACTTGGATTTTTCGAAAGCGCGCCGAGCCGCGTAATATACGAATCGCGCGTCGAATTCAGATTTGCATGCAAAGAATTTTTGGAATCATCGCGCGCCTTCCGTTTTGTTTCAAGCTCGCCCGCAGCTTTCGTTCTCGCCGCATCAACGATTTTTCCGCGCGCCTCAATTGCGCTTATATAATTTACTTTCGTATCCGTTAAGCTTTTGCAAAAATTTGAAAATGGCGGCAAGGCTATCTCATCATAAACTCTGCCAACCGCCGATATCTCGGCGCTTTCGGCGGTAAGATAAGCCGTATCAATGTCTTCCGGCGCATAAAACGCATTTTCGGTATCGGCCTCGCCAAGAAGCTCCGCATAAGCTCCTCCGGCTGAAGATTTCGAGCCGCCACCGCCTGCAGGAACGGTCGGATTTGCCGAATCCGTAGGCGTTGCCGGCTCGCCCGCGGGCGGCGGAGGCATCAACGGGCCGGGAGATGCGGGCATTTTAAATACCATATAAAATAATCCTACGGAAAGCAGAACTGCTCCCAGCAAAACAAGGATAATTTTTGCTATTGTATTCATAAAGCTAATTGTAACACTCTGCGTACTTTTTCATAAGATTAATGATACCACAAAGATCCTCGATGCTTATCGAAGATCTTTGTTTTTCCGGGCACTTGCCAATTACGGCAACATCGGTGCTCCTTCGCTAAAGCTACGGAAGCATAGGTATCGGAAGGTTGAGGGCCGGGCAATTTAACATGTTGATCCAGCGCTTGGTCGTTTTATAGACGTAGCCTGTGCCATTTATATCAATTTCTCCGGTCTGCTGTATCCACGGCACAAGAACCTGGTCGGCGGAACGCACTTGGAATCGTTTTACGGCCCCGTACGTAAGCTGTCCGTAAAATCCTGTTACCGGCAGATTCTCTCCCATTTTATTCAGGAAGATCTGCAGTTTGATAACTTCATTAGGATTATTTTTTCTTCCGAGCTTGATGTATTCGTTCAGATATACAGTACAGCTTGGAGGAAGCTCTGTGGCCTCACCCAATACCTGGCCGGGCGGATTTGCCAACGGAGGTCCGTTCGCAATGATCGTCGGGGTCGGCGTAGGAGTCGGTGTCGGGCCTCCCCCGCCGGTATTAGTTTCGTCGTTATCCATCGGAACATAACTTCCATCATTGGAAGCATTGCCGTCTGAGTGACAACCGGGATCGGCGGCGTCTTTCAATCCATCGCCATCGTTGTCTTCGTGATCCGAACAAGCCGGAATAGGACTGCCGCCGCCTGTCACAGTAGGAGTGGGCGTCGGAGTAGGTGTCGGTGTCGGAGACGGACTCACAACATGGACATTCCTGGTAACTTCGGTCGCGGCAAGTCCGTCTGTGTCGGTATAATTGTATTTAACAACAAAGTCGGCTGGAGCAGTTGTAACAACAGTGTCTCCGCTTACGAGAGCCGGATGACTGCCGTCTTCAACGTCGCTCGCTACTGCGCCGGGTTCGGCGTATGTATCGCCTACGTTGAGATTTACAGGATTCGCGCCATTTAAAGTTATCGTCGGTGGAGAATTTTCATTATCATCGGTAGGACTATCGCATCCGGAATCCGAAGCGAAAGCTATATCATCCTCTACGTGACCTGTGAAATCTATTTTATTATCCCCGTCATTGTCTATTCCATCTGAACATTGAGGAGTGGGCGTGGGAGTAGGAGATGGCGT
Source organism: uncultured Candidatus Saccharibacteria bacterium (assembly GCA_964640425.1). GTDB lineage: Bacteria > Patescibacteriota > Minisyncoccia > UBA11713 > 2-01-FULL-45-33 > 2-01-FULL-45-33. Next base: position 78,192 of record CAZXFC010000001.1, read on the forward strand.
CGGCGTAGGGGTCGGTGTCGGTGTCGGAGTTGGCGTAGGAGTCGGAACCGGCGCGTTCCAAGCTACGCAATGATACGTGTTGCCGGCAATAGGATGAAGAATGAAATCATAGTTATCGTAATTCAATCCGTCCTGGTAACATGATAATTCCGCGCTCACCTGAACGCCCGACGGATGGACAGCGCCAAGAAAAGGAACGTATCCATCCCTGAAAACTTCGCGAACCCATAGCCGATCTCCGAATGATGCTACATTTATATCCGCAGTGACAACGCCCGAGCCGTTGGTAAAGCCGGTAGTTGTCCACGGAGCCTCCGCAATACCGTCTTCATCTCCGGGATTTGGAGTACTTGAAGGAGCATATTGAAATTGCCAGCCTGACGCCAAGTGACAATTTTCATTCTCCGCCAAGAAATTATCTGCGGTTGAAGCGGTTGTGTTGTGGTGAACGGACATTGCGTCCGGCAAATCAGCTTCGCGGTCACAAACTATTTTTGTAAATACGAAAGTTGCGGAGCCCGGAGCGGGTGTCGGAGTAGGCTCGGGAGTCGGTGTAGGAGATGGCGTCGGCGTAGGGGTTGGTGTCGGTGTCGGTGAAGGAGTCGGAGTGGGCGTGGGAGTTGGTGTAGGACAAGGGACTGTTTCAGGGTGGAATGTAATTCCATTAACGGAAAAGTCCATGTATGACTGTACGACATGGCGTTCCGCGAAGAATATTTCAAAATGATTTATTCCTTCGGGAATATGCAATGTTCCGGTTTTGGTAAGAGGAGCGTGAACTCCTGAGTTGTCTATGACCAATTCTCCATTTATGTATACCCAAGCGTCATCGTCGGAGGTTAGCGTGTAGCTATAATTACCGGCGGACGCCGTAAAGGTTTTCGCACGCCAATGAACACCGAAATGATATTCATGTCCGTTATCGATCTCTTCTGGCGTCGCATCAAACGGAAAGAAATTGCCGCCGAAATTGAGGTTTGAGTCAATTCGCGTGAAGCGCGAAAATTCACTATTATACCAGACCGTAGTCCAGACAGCTTCGGCTGAAAGCGGGTCTCCATTGGAAACCGACCATTGGGAAGACGGAAGATTCATTCCTTCAGTAGTGCGGGAGTAGTTGAAATACTCTCCGTTCAATCCAATCTGTGCTCCGCTTAGATCGCACTGTTCAGGTGTCGGTGTCGGAGTTGGCGTAGGAGTCGGAGAAGGAGTTGGCTCCGGAGCTTTAACATTATAGGCAATGCAATATGCGTCCTGAGGCAAACTATTTCCCAGGTTTACATATTCCAAATTGTCGCCGTTCAAAGCATCATTGTAACAGCGCAAAGCGCCGAAAACTGCTTCGTCGTTATTTAAGATCTCGCTTACCCACATTGAACCGCCGCCCAAAAGAAGATCTTTCAAACCGGAAGGCAGATCATTCACGGAGATCGTGAATTCACCATCGCCGTTTGTCGGTCCAATGTCCATTACATTTTGGGTTTGTCCGTGATCGGAAGAAATTTTGAAGTTCCATCCCGATGCGCGTTCACAGTCTTCAGGAATTTCCGACGGATTGACCGGCTTTCTGTTGTAAGGATTCGGGAAATACGGGGCATTCGAAAATTCATTAAAGTGCCCTTCTGTCGCATCGAGGTTTTGAGCCTCTGCATTTCCGGCGATGTCGCCATATGACTCGCATTCAATTTTTATGAAATGCAAAGTCGTTCCTGTAGGAGTCGGCGTTGGTGTCGGCGTAGGCTCACCTTCATTGCAGTGAGGATTACCCGTGTGTTCTCCGTGTTCGCATTCGTGTCCGGGCACATTGTCGCACGATGAACCCGAGCAGCCGTGGTGCCGGTTGCCGTCATTATCGTTTCCATTGTCGTCACCATCGTTGTCGTTTTCATCTTGATCATCGTCATGATGAGTATCTTGGTCTTCATGCAAAATTGATACGGTCTCGCTGTCTCCATCGTTAGCGTAAGCTATTTGTGGAGAAAAATTGATCAAGCCTCCGGCATACGCATAAAATACGATCGCCGCGCCCACCAAGACCATATCAAAAATATGCAAAAAACCGTTAGGTTTTCTAAGCATAAAATTAATAGAGTAAAATTACTTGTAATAAATTTGTCCGATAGGACTTTGTCCATTAAGGACCGCTGTCTTTTCCTAGCGTTACAATTTTTGGTTACAAGGACCAAAAGTGGTGCGATGACCCGGTTCAATGACCGATTGTATGTACTGCCTTATTTAGATGGTAGTGTATCACACTATATATTTACTGTCAATATCCTATTCCCTGCCAAGGGCCTCGCCCGTAGGACGACCACGGCCGAGGGCCTCAAAAACATTGGCTTCATTAAAATAGATTTTCGGGTTTTCATCCGTATATCTTTCCGCCAAAACACTGCCGTAAACGAACGTATCTTCAAGGTATTTGATCATCTTGCCCGCGTCTTTTTCGCGGTCGTCCGAGCGAAGTATTATAATAGCCACAAGGCGGCTTTCTCCTTCGGAAAGCTTGACCTTGAAAACTCCCGCGAAAGTTTCTTTGGCTTCGGGAGTATACCCTGATTTGCCCGAGACCAGGTTCGTGTCGCCTTGCGTCCAATTTATATTTACCCAAGTATGCTGTTTTTTTTGATTATCAGATGCCGCGGAATATTTCGGCAGGGCCAAAATATCGAATATGGGTTTTTTATTATTGTAAATATATTTGAGCAGCGTAAAAAGATCATTCGCATTGGAAACGTTGCGGGGGTCGAGACCGCTTGAGTCCTCATAGTGCGTTAAATTCATGCCGAGAGCTTTTGCTTTTTGATTCATCATGCCCGTAAAATTCCATCCTTCAAACGCAAAAACGGCCGCGGCGTCGTTGGAAGAAGCCAAAAGCATCGGATACAAAAGCTTATCTGAAGAAAATATCTCACCTGCGACCAAACCTCCGGACGAGCCGTAAGTCGCGAGCTCTGTTTTGTTGATGCGGAGCGATCGCGCCTGGAAACTTTCTGCCGCAACCAGCGCGGTCATCAGCTTGGTTACCGAAGCGATGGGGTAAGTGGAAGTGGAATTTTTCTCGAATAACACTTCCCCCGTCTCAAAATCTGCCGCGAGCATTGCGTCCGCGGAAATCTTCGGGGGCTTGACGGACTTTACCGGAGCTATTTTTTTAAAATAATTCACCGCAAGCTTATCCGGCGCGCCGATCCGGTTTGCAAGCGGGTTTTCTTCAGCGTAAATGAGCACGGAAATGCCGGTTTCCGCAAGCTTGTAAAGCGAGCCGGCATCGGCAAGCGAAAGTCTTATGCATCCGCCCGAATACGCGCTTTCCACCGGCCTTCCTCCGGGATAATAGGGCCACCCGTGAATGAAATAATTGCCGAAAATATGCATGCTCCAGGGCATCCAAACCTTGCCGATGGAAGAAAAATGGTTTTTTTCTTTGTAACCTATCTTATAAATACCGCTCGGAGTCTCGAAAAAACTGCCGTCCCTGCCTTTGGATAAAATATTGAAGGTCGTAGTGCTTGCTTCGCCGAAGCGCTGCGAAGGCGAGGTGCCTCTATAATAAGTAATGCGCATCTCTCCCAAATCCGCGAAAATAAATTCCTTTCCGGCCGCCAAAAGCCTGTCTTTTTCGGTGAGAATTCCCTCGCCGTTGGCAAGGATAGCGTCGGAACCAGCAAGTTTTTGATAAACCGGCTTCTCAATCGGCTCCGCAAGAACCGGTAATGCTCCGAATTTGTCCGACTCGTGCGAGAGCGCGAACACTCCAATCTGCCCCGCAGCGAAACGCGCCGTAAAAACAACGACCAAAGACACCGCAATTATTTTTCCGATGTAATAAAATCCATGCCGGTCAAATTCCAGATCCATTGAAAATAAGTATAACGGATTTTATTACAAATAAAAAACCCGTAGCTACGGGGTTGATTATTTTACGATTCTTTGAATGTAAAACACCCAATCTAATATTTCTTCGGTAAAGTCGGTAACGCCGAACATGCGAAGTTCCAAAAATTTTTCGAGCGACATTTGAGTAAGCTCGTTTGAGAAAAAGATATATGCTCGCAGAGTTTAGGTCAAACACGGTTTTTCTTCTTCGCAGATGGCTTCAGATAAAAAACCCTGCTTCCTTCATAAAAACAGCAATTGCATTCGAAATCATGAAAATCAAATATCCAGCTGCCTGTAATGAAGTATTTAACTGTTAGTGCAAATAGCTTTTCCCCATATTGGATAAAAAAGATATTTGGATGCCCATTCTTTAGTAATCCCAGCGGATTTTCTCCCTCATCGCACTTGCGAAATAACTCTTCTACCTGAAGCGGATTCCATGTCTTTATGCCGCCAATGGCAATGGCTATTCCCTGAAATATTAGGTGATCTGTGACCTCACGCCCAAACGCTTTACCCTCTTTACCCGCCGGCGACTCCCAAGAACAGTATTTGAGCCCGCTATCACGGTAATTTGGACTTATCTTTTTATAAGTGAACGGGTTTTTCTTGTTAGTTGCCGGCTTACGCGGGATAAAAACGCCGGATGATATTTTTTTCAAAGATTTGCAGACATTCGCGTACATTATTCACCTCCTTTCATTATTTTTCTTTTTTCAATGAACTTTTCTTTTTTGGCCATTTTGGCCTCCTTCTCCGGCTAGAGATATAAAAAACCTCTTCCGGGAAAGAGGTTTTTGCGAAGTTTAGTTAAGTTTAACTTAGACGCAGGCAAAAACCCCTTTCTCGATGGAGGTTAAGCTTCTAAGTAAAAAATTTGAATTCATTTTACGCATGAATTTCATTATACACGTGCCTCGTGATATGGCAATACAAAGTACTGCAGGAAATTGTGGATAATTTTTTTGCCGTATTTGGAAGCATCAAACACCACGGGCGTCGGCTCATGTTTGTACCGCGCGAGCCCCTTAAGCATACTCGTCGACATCTCGGGATGAAATTGCAAAAGGCGAATATGTTTGCCGATGGCGATGGCTTGCGGGGCGCATATTTTTGAAGATGCAAGCAATTTCCAGCCGGGCTTGAGATTCTTTGCCATACAGCGATGCGAAGACTGAGCCAAAATGCCCGGCGGAAGCCCCTTAAATAGAAGGTCTTTTTTTCCGGCGGGTTTTAGGCCGACGCTAATACTTCCGAATTCACAGCCTTTCGGGTTGATAATCACATTGCCTCCCAACGCACGCACGGTAAATTGCAATCCTCCGCAAATGCCAAAAATCGGTATTCCGTTTTTTTTAGCGTTTTTTATAAATTTAAAAGTCAGCCTCATCCAAGGCGTCTCGTTGCCGTTTATAGAATCATGCATTGAACCTCCGATGACTATGGCGTCCAAGCCGATATACGTGCGGGGCAATTTGTCATGGCTGGCGTAGGCAGTTTCCCATTCATTTTTTTGCAGGCCGAATGCAAGCATCATGACTTCGGAATAAGTCTTGCCGCCGTAAACTATTTTGTTGAATCTTTTTCTTTCTTTCGGAGAGTCGGTAAGAATATCTAAAAAAAGTATTTTTAAGTTTTTTGAGTTTTTTTGCATTAAGAAATTATTATAACTGAAAATTAAACTTAAATCAAATTAAAAGCACAGATCATTGCATCTGTGCTTGTTAAAAAATATTTTTGCGGCTATTCAGCCGAGACTTGCTGGCTCACTGTTTTGAGCCGATAGCGCAGCGCCATCGCGGGACTCAACCTCATGTAGTGCCATTCAATCCTGCCCTTCGGCGCTTTCCATCCCGCTTCCCAATGCCGGCCTATCATCCACTGCGCAACTTCGCTTTTGCCGTATTTGAAATAGGCGGCTTCGTTGGCCCGGATAGCGAACCGCACCTGCGGCTTTACCGTGTAAGTAAGGTATTTCTGCCGCTCGTAAGCTGCGACTAATCCTCTTTGAGAATTTTCTACCGACTTAAAACTTCCGGAAAACTGCGGGCGGTCGAGCTCAAATTCGATAGTCCCGACCGAGATAATTTTCACATCACCTTCAGAGACCGGCGGTTCATACGGCGCTTTGACGCCTTCGGGCAAAGTTATATTTTCGACATTCAATCGTTTCATTTCGCTGCGGTAAAAACCGGCTTCCTCGTCGAACCTTTCCACCAAAAGCAATTTCAACAGATGCTGGGCGGAGAAAACGCTTTGCCAGCGGTTCGGGTGCACATAGTTTTTAAAATACACGGTGTTGCCGGTGAAAAGGCCTTTTTCGTTCAAAAACGCATTTTCCGGCGCAGTCGGTTTGAAAACGATCTTGTCCCAGCCGTGGTACCAGTGCCCATCGCAGTCGACTATCATGTACGACCTGTGCGCGCCCATGCTCTCTTTTCCGGTCGCCGGATCTGTTTTGGCAATGGTCGAATCCCAAAGCCTGGTCGAAAAAGACAACACGTCTTTATTGGACACCATTCCGGTGATCGGCCCGAATTGGTTCGTCCCAATCTTGCGTTCGCTTTCCTTAACGACGACTTTACGGCGGTTGCGGTAGCGCGGTATTTCGATAACGGCGCCCCGGACCGCAAGCGGAACGAGAAAAGAAAAAAGATCGAGGTCCGTGCCCTGGAAATTCCCGTCGGGATCCAAAGCCGGTGCCGGGTTTCTTCCTTCCCAGCTCATAACCGATTGCCCAAGAATGGCGCTGACCAGCTCGTCGCTTACCGGTTTTGTACGGTCAGCAATTTCCTTCACGTACTCGTCGTTGAAATTGACAATGTTCTTCACGCTCTCCGCCAATAAGATCGGCGGCCTTCCTCTGGACTTCAATCCGATCAAGAGACACCTCCTTAAAGTGTTTGTTATTGGGAGAACAATTTCTCCGTTGGATAATTTAGCATATTTATCTATTGTTGTCAATAACTCACTTGACTCATTAGGCCCTATATGCTAAAATCATCAACAGGAAAATGGCATTTCGCCGTTTTGAAAACGATCCAAGGAGGAAGTAAGTGGTAAATACAAATAGCTCGCCAATAGTTGAAGTTTT
>CAZXFC010000002.1:0-34362 GCA_964640425.1 uncultured Candidatus Saccharibacteria bacterium
GGGGCATCGGCATTACGCCCTACCGAAGCATGATTAAATATCTTATTGATACAAACGAAAAGCGCGACATCGTGCTGTTTTATTCGAACAAAACAGATTCCGAGATTGCCTATAGAGAACTTTTTGAAGAAGCGCGGCAGAAGATCGATTTGCATTTATTCTATATCAACAACGACAAAGACGGTTTTTTGGACGGGCAAAAAATAAAAGAAGTAGTTCCGGATTTCAGGGAACGCGACTTTTATATTTCCGGTCCGCATTCGATGGTGGAAGCATTTGAACGCATTCTCCGCAATATGGGCGTTCCACGCGCCCGCATCAAAACCGATTTCTTCCCCGGCTACGCTTAATTGACCGAAACTAAGTTTCGGACAATAATACGATATGCGCAAGGAACCATTTATTGAAGGGGAGTTTTATCATGTTTATTCACATTCCATAGGCGACATGGTCCTATTCAAAACCGACAGCGATTATGAAAGATTTTTGTCAGTCTTATTCGCGGCTAACGGAAAACGGGATGTATCCCACCTTGATCGCTTTAATGGCCTAAACTTAGTTTCGGACATAAGGGACGGCAAAATAGATATTGGAGATAAAATGCTGGATATTGCCGGTTTTTGCCTCATGCCAAACCATTTTCATTTGGTTCTTCGGGAAGGGAAAGATGGAAATATTTCATTATTTATGCACAAAATTCTGGTTAGTTTCGCAAAATATTTCAATATCAAAAATGAAAGGCGCGGGCATGTATTTGAGAGAACTTTTGATGCCAAGCATTTATTGAACGATAATTATCTTATGCGCGCGCTGGCTTATATTCATCTCAACCCAAAAGATCTTAATGGCTGGAATAGGAAAGAATCACAATATCCTTGGTCTAGTTTTCAGGATTATGTCGGAGAAAACAGGTGGGGTAAATTGATAAGTATCGACTTTGCGATAGATTTTTTAACTAGGGACAAAAATGAATTCAGGAGTTTTACCGATAGCGCGCGAAATGACGACTATACGATATTTGACCGAAACTAAGTTTCGGACAAAATTGCTTATTTCCCTTCAGAACTCTCCGAATATTCCAAATCTTTGCTCCATCGGTCAAAGCGGTTGTAAAAAAAGAAATGTCCCGGAGATTTAAAAGGGACTTCCAACGATCTTCCTTTTTGGAACATCGGGAAAGAGCCTGTTTTTTTTCCTCCTTTTTTCCAAACCTCAAATAATCTTTTTGGCGTGAATGTCAGCGGGTCTTTTATACCGCGCCTTATGAATGAACGCGTGTGCTCTGTATCCAATGGTGAGCCATTGAGAAGCGCGATGCCTTCGGCCAGAGCCGCTTTCATTTTTAATTTTTTCTCGGCATCGGTATCCTTCGGGATATTTTTTTCTTCCTGCAGCCTCTCAGTGAACGGACCTCCCAACTTCATCAGATTTTTCATTGTGTCGTCGAAGATCATCCTCGAAATCGCCTCTCCCATGCGATTCAACTTTTGGCTCTGAATCCATGGCCGATTGTTCAAAATTCATGCATTTATCGTATATCCGATAAAGTATATAATCAATTCATGCTGGGAATTACGGAAGCGGGAATCGCCAACCTCATACTCCAATACGGATATTGGATAATTTTCTTTATCTCAATTCCCGAAGGTCCGATCGTCGGAATAATCGCCGGGTTTTTGGCGGGACAAGGATATCTGGATCCGATCTTGGTTTTTGTGATATTATTCCTAGGCGATATTTTCGGGGACATTGTACACTACGCAATAGGTCGGTGGGCGAGGCATGGATTCTTGGACCGCTGGGGCAAATATCTGGGCGCTCCGCCAGAAAAAATGCAGAAAATAGAACAATATTTTCTGAACAATCAATTTAAGATACTCGCTTTCGCCAAGACACAGACAATCGGCTCGGTTTTTTTTTTTTTTGCCAAAGCCGTAAAACCTCCATCATGACAATTCGTCTGGTAAACTATGACTGGTACAATATCATCGGCACAATACCCAAAGTTTTGATATTGGAAGCGATGGGTTTTTATTTCGGGCAGGGTATCAGAAGCGCCGGCAAATACGTGGATTATTTCGGAATTCTGTCCTTTGCTCTCGGTATTGCGGCGGTAATCGCATATATCATTTATTATAAATATTCAAAGAAACAAACTCCGGACTATCTGGAATAAAACCATGAGAAAAATACTTATCGCGACCGACTCCTGGCGCCCGCATATGGACGGTGTGGTCAGGCATATTGACGCGCTTATAAAGGAGATCAAAAAAATAGGGGTGGAGTCCGTCATTCTGCACCCCCGTCTATTTTTTAGTTTTTCCCTGCCGTTCTATCAGGATTACCGTTTTACGGCACATGTAAGATCAAAAGCAAAACAAATTATTAAAAAAGAAAAACCTGATCACGTCCATATTATGACATCCGGCCCCGTAGGAATGGCTGTACGGCGAATTTGTCTGGAAAATAACATTCATTTTACGACAACGTATTCAACGCATTTTCCTAATTACGCAAAAGAATACATCTTAAAATCGAATGTTGTATTTAATATGATATATTCGTATTTGAAGTGGTTCCATAATGCCGGAGCCAAAACTATGGTAAGCACAATGAGCTTAAAGGAAGAAGTTGAAAAAAAAGGCTTTAAAAATGTAGTCGTGTGCCCGCTGGGAGTTGACACCGAAATTTTTAAGTCCGGATCAAATAAACCCGATCTCCTACAAAAAGTAAAACGGCCGGTCTTCGTTTATTTGGGACGGATCGCAAAAGAAAAAAATGTTGAAGAATTTCTTAAGTGCCGCCTGCCGGGCACCAAATTGATAATAGGAAGCGGCCCGCTAAAGGCAAATTTTGAAATAAAATATAGCGATGCCATTTTTGCGGGTGAAAAAAGAGGACAAGAATTAACGGACCTTTTGAGCGCCTCGGATGTCTTCGTGTTCCCGTCGGTTACTGAAACTTTCGGACTTGTAATATTAGAGGCATTGTCATGCGGCATACCGGTGGCGGCGCATAATGTAATGGGGCCTAAAGACATAATATCGCAGGGAATAGACGGGTACATGGATGATAATCTGGCAAAAGCAGCGCTAAAATGCCTGGACATACCCCGGGAAAATTGCCGCAAAAAAGCCTTAAAATTTTCCTGGAAACGCTCCGCGGATATTTTTATAAAAAATCTAAGTCAAGTCTGAAGATTCGAGATTATCAATGATCTTGTAAAGAGGATTTACGAGCATCAGATATATGTTAGCAATGATAAAACAAATTGTATAAATCCAAACAGAGGTCAAGACATTTGAGGTTAATGTAAAATAAAGAGTAATAGCGGAAGCCGCCGCTCCCGATAGATCCACTAATATTTTTCTGCGAAGAAGTAATAGATGAGGAATTCTGCCAAGTAAAATAGCATATTTTATCGTGGCGAATATAAAAAGAAATAACACCCAGACAATAAACTTAGTCGGGTTATTGAGATAATAAGCTAAAACAGACATTATAATAACCAGGGAAACATCGATAGCATGCTGGCTCATTATTACGTGTGGAGTTATTGAAGAAAACAACCGAATTGAAAAGTATGTGTTAATAATGAGTACAAAATAAAATAAAAATAAGGGGGCTGATTGCGTCAGACTATCTAGTCGAAAAAAATAAAATATCATTGCAAAGGCAACAAATAGCATCGTGGTATAGGTAGCTTTTTTCTGTGGTTTAAGGAAAAATTTTAGCATATTTTTGTTTATCGGGTGTTCGCTTTAACCATGCGAGTCATTGTCCAAATTTGTCGGATAACGGTGCGGATTTTCATCAGGCGGATTATCTGTAGAAACATTTTTGAATCTCCCAAAAGGCCGGACCAACGCCCGACTTTGCCCGCCTTCGTAGTCTGAACAACGCCGCTCCAGAGGACGGATACCAAGCGCAATTTTCCGTCTATTATTAATTCATTAATATAAGATTCAAGTCCGTACGAAGGAAGCATGGATATCTTTTCAAGATGCCCTTCCAATAGCGATTTTTGAAAAACCCTTTCCCCGGAAATATAGTCTATTCCAAACCATTTGTATATAAATAAGCTGTTTCTGCGCAGAGAAATAGCAACATCGGCTTTACCCGAAAGCACCGGCTCAGCAAGGCCTTCAAGAGCGGTATTTGATAGTCCCACAAGATCCGCATCCAGCATCATAATAAATTCGCCGGTGGCGACGGACACGCCCGTAACAAATGCCTTGCTCTTGCCCCGGTTCACTCCGTGCCTTATGAGCTTAACATTTTTATATTTTTCCACGACTTCCGCCGTCTTGTCTTTAGAGCCGTCATCTACAACGATGACTTCGGCAAAAAGAGGGCTTGAGGCGACGACATCCAGCACATTTTTAATGCGCGGTTCCTCATTGTACGCGCAAATAACGCATGATATGCCTGAAACAGGTTCATTTGCCATATTCAGATTATAATCTAAAATTAAATAATAAGCTTATGAACGCCTTATGCAAAAAATATAAGGATTATTTTTTACAGCGCGATTTTAGGAGGGACGTAATAAGATCGGGTCTGCTATTGCTCGTCAGCCTTGTAGTCAACTTTTACGCCGGCATCTACGCCACGGGGCGCGCTTCCAACCACGTGACCGATATCATACTGGACAATATACCCACATATAATATTGACGGTACTTTTGTTTGGGCGACTTTCGGATTCTGGACATTCATTATTTTTTTGGCGCTAAAAGAACCCAAAAGAATTCCGTATCTTATGAACGCAGTAGCAACTTTTACCATTATCCGCTCGGGATTCATCAGTCTCACTCACATAGGACCTTACCCTTCGCAAATTGAAATCGACTCTTATATCTTAAGTTACTTTATATTCGGTGCAGATCTATTTTTCTCCGGGCATACGGGTCTTCCGTTCTTATTTGCGCTTATCTTTTGGGAAGAAAGAGTTCTCCGATACTTGTTCATCGCAATGGCTCTGGCTTTCGGCACAATCGTTCTTATCGCGCATGTCCATTACTCCATTGACGTCGCCTCAGCATTTTTCATCACTTACTCCATCTGGCATGTGGTCCAGTATTTGTTCAAAAAAGATAAAGAACTTTTTGAAAGGGTCGCATAAACTCGAAAAACAAAACGATCCAGATGACCCGGGTTTTTTCCTGCTGGAAAAACCCTGAAAACTCGCGCCAGCCCGCGCTCCGTACGTCATCTGGCTCGTCTGTTTTTCAGTTTATGGTAAACTTGACTCATGGACCAATACTTCAGCCTCATTAAAAATCCGCCATGGGACTTTGCGCTTATTCTGACTCTTGCCGCAGGCGCTTTTTTTTGGGGAGCGTCCAACGGCAAAAAAGCTCTCGACTTTATCATAGTCAACATGTACATAATGCTGGCATTGTGGCCGTTCGTACCTTTGAGTCTTTTAACCGACGGCAGAGATAATTTGGAATTATGGAGTTTTAAAGCGGGAGTTTTTACGCTCCTTTTAATATTGCTTTTGCTGTTTATGTCGCGTACTTTCAGCTGGACGGGCAAGGAGGGGGTCTGGTGGGAGATTCTGATACTTGCCTTGCTGGTAAGCGGTTTTTTTCTGTCGATAATACTTTCTTTCGCTCCTGCCAATAAGGACTTTTTGTATTTGCACCCTTTAATACTGCAATTTTTCGCCGATCCGGAATTCGCGCGCTGGTGGAGTATATTTCCGATATTAGGCGTTTTGTTTATTTAGTTTTCATAACCGCTTCATCTTCATTGTTTTAAATGCCAGCATGGCAAAAAATAAAAAATCCGAAGACGAAAATAAAGAAGTTGCAAAAAAAGAAGACATAAAAGATGAGCCGGAAGTCTTGGACGCACCGGAAGAAGAAAAGGAAGAGAATGAAAACGAATAAATAGATATACGGAAGCGGTACTGTACTTGCCGATCTTGACAGAGGACACTATATATATTATGCTTAAAACAGCGTAGTAATCAAGCTATATTAGCTTGATCGCACATTCCAAACCAAAAGGAAGGATAAGGCCATGAGACATATTCTTACGGTGTGTGTAGTTCTTGCTCTTTTCACTATCGGATGCGAGAAGTCGGAAGCGGTTCGTGCGCAGGAGTGGAATCAGCGAATGCAGGTCATAGTGAACGATGTGGTAAGTAGAATTCAGTACATCAAGGACACGCGTACCGGTCAGTGCTTCGCCTACTATTGGGGTGGCTTGGGCGATGGTGGACCTGCCCTCGCGACGGTTCCTTGCGAGGCGATTCCGTCTCAGTTGCTCACGATAGCGATCCACTAACACAAAGGGATTAATCAAGCCTACTGCCTACCGCTATGTCTTCGGACATAGCGGTTTTTCTTTTTTTTCTCTAAATGATTTATCATTAGTGCCGCTCATTATAAGGAAATCGCCCCTCTGAGCAAAACGGCTCTTTTTTGTAATAAAAAAGTGCGAAATTATCGCACTATGGAAATTATATGCCGGGAAAGTAAAAAGACTGAACCTGTTGTGGCATTCTATGAACAAATGCCACCGACCATGCAGGTAAAATATTCTTTGTTTTTTCTTTCAGTAAATCCAACCCAGAAATTCTGATAAACCCTCTAAAATCAGCAAGTAGAGAGCTAATGGTGCCACAACTATTAGCCTGTATAAGTAATTCTTTGGTGAAATAATGGTCACCATTATAATCTCTCCAGGTGCAGGTTCTTAAGTTTTGAATTTTGGCCACTTTGCCGCCAAAAACAGATGTAATTTCAGTTGTTCTTCGGACGGTTCTATTTGGCAGAATATCAATCAAAATATCGGCAGTCATTAGGAGATGGTCAACCCAAGCCTCAAAACATCCATCTAGTAGAGTCATTAATACACGCCTGTCCTCTTCTTGATTTAAAAGACCTAATTCAGTTAAATCTCGCTTTAAATTATCAGAATCATAATACATTATTATTGCCATAAATACCTCCGTATACAGTAATAAACTGGCTAGATATTAGCATTTTAGAGTTTCTAAATCAATGTCCAGGAGTGGCTGGCTATCTCCACCGTTCACATATACAGTATAACGGTTCGCACTATCTCAAAAATACTGGACAAAAATTAAACACACCCTAAGAGGATGTATTTAATTTTTGTCCGCCCGGCAGGAATCGAACCTGCGACCATCTCCTTAAAAGGGAGCTGCTCTACCGACTGAGCTACGGGCGGATAATCGTATTTTATTGTAAACAATATTGTCCACTTCGGCAAGTTGGCTTTTAATGAAATGGAGGGATAAGCTTATAATAGAGTTTGGTTAACAACGTGTTTAAAACTTACTCGAAAAAAGTGCTGATGTGCGGGCCTCCGGACCATTTTTTCCCAAGCGGACAAATCGAATACGAGATCAACGCCCACATGAAAAAAGGCACGCCCATAGATTTATCTGAAGCAAGAAAACAGTGGATAACATTAAAAGACGCGCTTTTGGATGCCGGGGCATGCTTAAGCATAATGAAACAGGCGGCAGGATTGCCGGACATGGTTTTCTCCGCAAACTTTGGGCTGGTAAAAAACCACAGAGCATTTATAAGTCGGTTCAGGCATAAAGAAAGATCCGGCGAAGCATTGTATTTCCGGGATTGGTGCATTGAGACCAATTATGTTTATGCGGCTGCGCCTAAAGGCTCGTTTTTCGAAGGAGAAGGGGACGCGCTATGGTGCGGTGAAAAACTGGTTTGCGGGTATGGATTCCGTTCCGATGAAACTGGGGTGCGGCTTGCGGGAGATTTCTTTGAAAACGAGACTGTACTTTTACATTTGATCGACCCGTATTTTTATCATTTAGACACGTGCTTTTCATGGATAAAACGCAATCTGATGCTTGTATATCTTTCGGCCTTCGATGCAAGGTCCCAGGATGAGCTCGAGCGCTTAGGCGAACTTATTCCGGTTTCTTCCTATGACGCGCACAATTTCGTATGTAACACTATTCCAATCGGCAAGACATTGATAACCAGCCATATGAGCGCGCACCTAAAGACTCTGCTCGAAAACAAATACGGTTTCAAAGTTGTCACATTAGATTTTTCGATATTCAAGAAAGCCGGCGGCGCGGCCAAATGCCTGATAGTATTCATATAAGATTACAAAAAAACCTTTAAAAATAAGGTTTTTTTATGTTGTAGTAACTTGACAATTGTTTATTGACAATGCATAATATTTATGCTAACATGAAATATATGAAATTATGGTATTTTTTTATTCAGAATTTTCTAAGGCTTGTTTCGGTTCCCGTGCTGAAATTAATCTACGACATAGAAATATACGGAAAAGAAAATATTCGATCATTGCCGAATAATTTGATAATTGCTTCAAATCATATAAGCCTGGCGGATTCTTTTTTTATCGCCATGCCGCTCCCGGCGTTTTCAAATTCGTTTCCGTTAAGATTTATGACCGAAGACGTTAAACTTGATAATAAGCTTGTAAAGTTTTTGCACAAATGCCGTATTTTAAAGGTCATATATGCTTTTGGCGGAGCTTTTCCTTCTCGGCGTGGCAGGGGAATTGATGAGGCCATCAAATACCCAATTTCACTGCTTAAATCCGGCGCGACAATTGTAATGTTCCCGGAGGGGGGAATTTCGAATTCGGGGAATTTTTTGATGTTCCGCCGCGGCACGGCCGCTCTCTCAATAAAATCAAATTGCCAGATCCTGCCGATATATCTGGAAAAGCACGGCAGAACAATAAAAATCGTCATCGGCAAATTATTTTATCCGGTCTCAAGCGACTTCGATAAGGCTACGGCTCAGCTTAAAGAAAATGTCGAAACTCTTAAAAATATGCTAGTCTCTGTAATAGATAATAAAGTCTCGCAACATGGCCAAGCTCTTCTATGAGGTTTTAAGAGACTATTGTGTGGCAAAACTACCATGCGCCTTGCTTCGCATGAGAAGCAAAAGAGGCGCTTTTGCGTTTATCGTGCATCCGCGAGACGCCGAGGATGTTTATAAAAAATTTCCGATGGCTCGCCCTTTATCCAAAAGCTTGCTGTTTGGATTCTTACGGCATTTTTGGCCCATAGTAGTATCGGAGGTTACCGGGCTGAAAAAATACGATTCAGATATTCCAATCAGAGGGTGGATAATTACCATTCCTTTGACGGCGCATCAGATTATGGAAAATCGCGCAAAAGCCACGCGATTGATAAAACGCTCTTTGAAAATTGCAGCCTGGAATGGCGCGGATATTGTCGGATTAGGAGCATTGACTGCATCTGTTACAATGCGCGGATTTTTGATGCGTAGTTATTTGAAAAAAATGAATATGAAATTAACTACCGGCGCCGCTTTTACATCGGCGAATATCGTAGAAAATGTTTTAGGGTTGATGAAAGAACTGGATCGGCCGCTAGACAAGACTTTCATAAGCATTGTCGGCGCGGCGGGAGCCATAGGTTCGATAACAGCCGAATGTCTCGCTCATAATGGAGCAAGAAATTTTTTATTAATCGATGTCGACAGAAAAGATCTAAGACTCTCAAAGATAGCCGCGCGTCTTAAAAAAATCGGCAACGACATCAACGTGGAAGTCTCGCACAAAGTCGGGGATGTTAAAAGGACAAATTTTATCGTAACCGCAACCAATGCTCCGGAAGCGCTGGTTTTAAGCGATGACGTAAACCCGGGCTCTGTTATAGTGGACGACGCACAGCCGTCCGATGTCCATCCGGAAATCATTCTGGCAAGAGATGACGTCATAGCCGTCGAGGGCGGTTCAACGCACGCCCAAGATATCAATCCGAATGTTAGCTTCGGCTTAAAGCACAAAAACGATATATTTTCGTGCTTAGCCGAAACAATGATACTCGCGTCATTCGGTTACAACGAAGACGTAAACGCGTATCCCATGAAAGTCAGTACTGTTAACTGGATATATGAATGTGGCGGCAAACTCGGCTTTCGCAGGGCAGAATATCAAAATTTCAGCAAAGTTTACGGCAAGAATGAGCTTCTACAATTCAAACAACGATTTAGCCGGATAACATAAAAAGGCTTTCCAGAGCGAAAGCCTTTTTTATTTTGTAAAGCTCCGGTAAATTGATATAATATTCGCATGCTCTTCAGGACAGAAATCATCAATATCATTCTTTTGTTGGTGGCGGTTATAAATACTATGCTGGGCATAATGATATATGCCAGGAATCGTTCTGCCGCGGTTAACAGGATTTATTTTATAAATATAGCGATGATCGTCTGGTGGATAGCCGGCATGATTCTATACAGATCCGTTGAAACAGATTTTATTTATTGGACAAAATTTTTATATATCGCCTCAACCTGCGTCGCAAGCACTTTTTTATATTTTAGCTATTATTTCCCTAAAGCGCCCGGACCCGTATCGGCATGGATAACAACTGCTATTTTTAGCGTTAACGCGTTAATTATTTTACTGATCATAAACGGCGAATATATCATCAAAAATATTGTTTTGGAAAACGGCCGAATCGCCGCGATAATTTTCGGTCCTTATTATTGGTTTTTTTCGCTTTATATAATCGGTTTTATGGGAACCGGCTTGGGAAGATTGCTTTTAAAAATGCGCGTTTCAAATGATGCTCTTGAAAGAAGGCAAATAAGCTATTTGCTTTTCGGCTACATGATTGCGGCGAATTTGGCAATAATAACGAATTTGATCATGCCTTGGGCGGGTTATTTTCTCTTCTTTTCTATCGGACAAATATTCACTCTATTTATGGTAGTGCCGGTAACCTATGCCATCCTGAGCTACAATCTTTTCAACATCAAGGTCATCGCGGCGGAAGTATTGGTGACTAGCATTATAATAGCGCTTTCGATCGAATTATTTTTTTCTCAGAGTCTAACGGAGGCGGCGCTTCGCAGCGGATTGCTTTTATTGGTAATGGTGTTCGGATATTTTCTTATTGAAAGCGTCTATCAGGAAATTCGATCCAAAGAAAAAATAGAAAATCTGGCAAACGCGCTGGAAGCCGCGAACATCGAGTTAAAAAGGCTCGACCGCGCGAAATCGGAATTCATTTCCATCGCGTCCCACCAGCTGCGCACCCCGCTCACAATAATCAAGGGCTATCTTTCCATGATCCGGGAGGAAAGCTTCGGCAAAGTTTCCGCCGGTTTATCTTCAACCGTAAATAAAATGTATCTTTCGAACGAGCGCCTTATAAAATTGGTCAACGACTTGCTTGACCTCTCGCGCATGGAATCTGGCCGCATGAAATACGAATTCGCCGAAATGGACCTGGAAGAGGTCATTGATTCCACGGTTGATGAGTTTCAGCTTCCGGCTAAAGACAAAGGCATCAAATTGGTCTGGAAAAATAACCAGAAAGAATATCCTAAAATTTGGGGTGATGCATGGAAATTGCGGCAGGTTGTTTTTAATCTTATTGATAATGCATTAAAATATACAAGTTCCGGCCATATTGAAATAAAGCTCGAAAAAGAAGATGATGGTCTTACGCTAACGGTCCGCGACGAGGGGATTGGCATGACCTCGGAAACTCTTGGCGCGATATTCCAAAAATTCGTGCGGGGACGCGAAGGCGAAGTGGCAAAAGTTAACGCCGTCGGCGTGGGACTCGGGCTCTTTATCGCAAAACGTATCGTCGATGATCACAACGGCAAAATCTGGGTAAAATCCGAAGGAGAAGGAAAAGGCAGCATGTTTTTTGTAAAATTGCCGCTCGCATCGTTCCGCAAAAAAAATACGCAATTAGTTGAATTTATTAATACAACATGAACCCCGGGGTAAAAAAAATAGATCTGATAAAGACCCATGAATATTTAGATAAAGAAATCCAGCTTATGGGCTGGATAGATGCCAGGCGCGATCACGGTAAGCTTATTTTTTTTGACCTGAGAGACCGTTCCGGAAAAATACAACTGGTCGTACCGCCCGCAGACAAAGCGGTTCACGCGCTCGCCGACACTTTGCGCTCCGAATGGGTTGTAAAAATTTGGGGAGCCGTAAAAAGCCGCCCTGAAGGAATGATAAATCCAAAAGAAGGAGAAGCGGGTAAAATTGAAGTTAAAGTTTCCAAGATAGAAATTTTATCGGAGTCGCGTACTCCGCCGTTTGACGTCACATTCGGAGGATTGGAATTGGGCGAAGAAATAAGAATGAAATACCGCTATATAGACCTCCGTCGCGAACGCATGAGAAATAATCTTATCAATCGCGCGCGCGTCACAAAATTCATCAGAGATTTTCTTACCGATAAAGAATTTATCGAAGTGGAAACTCCGCATCTTTCAAAATCTACGCCCGAAGGAGCCCGGGATTATTTGGTGCCTTCGCGCATCGAGCCGGGAAAATTTTATGCGCTTCCGCAGTCCCCTCAGCAATACAAGCAGCTTTTAATGATAGGCGGAGTCGAGAAGTATTTTCAAATCGCGCGCTGCTTCCGCGATGAGGACACCAGGGGCGACCGCCAGCCTGAATTTACGCAACTTGATCTTGAAATGAGCTTTGTGGAAGCGGAGGACATTATCGCATTAAACGAAGATTTATTGATAAATATCGCAGAACAACTTTATCCGGAGAAAAAAATACAAGAGAAGCCCTTTCCGCGCCTTACATACAATGAAGCAATGGAAAAATTCGGCACCGACAGGCCGGACCTCCGCAAAAATAAGGATGACGAAAATTCGCTTGCGTTTTGCTGGATTACGGATTTCCCGTTTTTTGAAAAAATTGAAGCGGGTGCCGCGCACTCCGAAGCCTCGGCGAAGGAGTGGACTTTTACCCACAACCCTTTCTCGGCGCCGAAACAAGAACACATGCCGTGGCTTATGAAAAAAGAGCATATCGGCCAAATATTGACCACGCAATACGATATCGTGTTGAACGGTTTTGAGATTGGAGGAGGAAGCATGCGAAACCACAAGCCGGAAGCGTTAAAAAAAGTTTTTGAAATAATGGGATTCTCCGATAGCCGGATTTCGGAAAATTTTGGACATATGCTCGAAGCACTGTCCTACGGCGCGCCTCCTCACGGAGGCATCGCCTGGGGCTTTGACCGGCTAATGATGCTTTTACAAAATGAACCGAATATTCGCGAGGTCATGGCGTTCCCGAAAACGGGCGAGGGCCACGACCCGATGATGGATGCCCCTTCCATTGTAGAAAAAAAGCAGCTCAAAGAGCTGCATATTAAGATTGAGGAAAAATAAAAAGCGGTTTATTTGCCGCTTTTTTGATTTTTTTATTCGGCGAAAATGCGCTTGGACATGCAATCAGACTCCTGAAAACCCAATATCTCGCAGCCATGCTCATAAAACCTTATGACATTGTCAAAATCAAGTTGCATCAGTGATACCGCAAATTGAATTGCCGCCTGTTCATTGCCTGTTTGCAGAAGCAGATGACCCATCTCGTGCGCCAGTATAAATTTTAATTCTTCATCATCAAAATTTTTGAGAGCCGTGCTTGCGACAATAATATAATTACCTTTGAGATTAGCTCCGGCTAAGGCCTTACCCCACCATAAACGTACGCTGAATGCGGTTACATTGATATCAAAACCCAAGCACTTCTCTTCATCTCCGAGGTCCGGAAGCTTTCGGCAAACTTCCCGGCGCAAGCCGTCTAATCTGTGTTCATATTTTTGTATTTTGAAATAATTCAGCAAATACAGCGGATCGTCACGGCCGGAAAAAAAGATTATCAAGCCGGACAAAATAAAATATGCTGAAACCAACAAAATCAATGCATTGAGCGCAAAAACGAAAGATTTTTTCAAGCTAAAACTCCTTCCAAAATTTCTATTACAAATAAAGCATATTTACTCTATATCTGTCAAGTTTAGTGCCGGACATTTCAGTTCCATGGCTCCGGTCAAACCCGTGGCACCAGCCTTAAATACAGATAGTACCTATCTTGCACGACCGATAATTTTAGGTACTATAGGCCCATGCCGAAACATACGCCAATTTACTTTAAAGACCCTAAATTCTCTGAAGCCGATAAAAATAAATTGCGGCAATTCATGGAAAAACACCCGAAAGCCGCTTCAACCACAAAAGTTCTGCTTGCTTTAGCGGTATTAGGCGGCGTTCTAACCATAGCAGCGGCAGTACCGGGATTAACCAGATTTGCCGGACCGCTTAACAAATCGCGTAAATCCTACGACCATGAAAGATACAGAAAATTATGGGAGCGGTTCAATGCCTTAAAAAAGCGTAATCTTTTTGAGTTGAATGGTGAAAGCGCAGATGGCGGAATGATCTATCAATTTACAAAAAATGGACGAACTATGGCAAAAAAATTCTTATTGGATACCTTGGAGATCCAATCTCCAAATAAATGGGATGGAAAATGGCGCGTCATAATTTTCGACATTCCGGAAAAATATAAAAAGGCAAGGTTTGCGCTTTATCATAAATTAAAGGATCTGGGTTTTTATCAGTTGCAAAAAAGCGTTTGGGTCCATCCTTTTCCGTGCTTGGCCGAGATCAATTTTCTTAAAGACGTATTTGATATACAGCCTTTCGTTGAAATTTTTACCGCGGATGACATTGCGAACGGCAAAATAATGCATTACTTTCAGGATTTACTGAAAAATCGTTTGTGACCTCATCGCACTCCATTATTTCCCTATTATTCCCATAGTGCCTAAAATACACGGTCGTAGTTTTTACACACTATGTCTTTAATGAATAAAAAATCGCTGACACCAAATAAAAACCAGCTGCTTATTTTTGCCGCTGGTATTTGGTCCAAATTTTTTGGAAATCTTCTTTGAATACTGCGATTAATATTTCATCGTGGTATTTACCATTTCTGAAGCTTTGCTTTTTTCTTATGCCTTCGGATTGATATCCGCATTTTTTATTGTACGATAAACTTTTTTTGTTGTCGGATAAAACTGTGGCTGTAATTTTGCGGAGATTAAGCGAATTAAAAGCATAGTTTAGCAGTATCATTTTTGCATCAGCGCCATATCCTTTATTTTGATATTCTTTTTTCCCTATCAGCGTCCCTGTTTCAGCGGTTCTATTAACCCAATCGATGCTAAAAAGACCGATTGTGCCTATGGATTTTGCGTCCAACGTTTCTATAATTAAGAAACAATTCCCTGTGCCTGAAGTTAAGGGTTCTAGTTCATCAGCTTCTGTTTTTAAAGTATGCGGAAATTGCATAAAAGTAGGGAAGTAGCGCCTGATCTCTGGATCACTAACCCACCGCAAGCAATTTTTTAAATCCTTCTCCTTATCGTATGGCCGCAAATTTACCTTTTGGCCGGAAAGAAAAACAATGTTATTTTCCATTTTTCGCCTCTACCGGCTTAAATCTCGAAGTAAAGTGCCGGAGTTGCTGTGCCTCAAATTCAAACTTGAAGCCTTTTATCTGCTCCCGTTTTTCCAGAATGGCTTTGAATGTATCGGCTACATAATCAAAATGGCTGTTGTCGTATGTGCGATGGGGAATTGCAAGGCGCAAAAGCTCCATTGCCGCCCGGCGCTCTTTTTTTGTTGTCGGATCTCTTCCTTCCAGGAGCGAACCTACTTCCACGCTGCGTATTCCGCCTTTCAAATAAAGCGCGCAAGCCAGGGCGTGGCCCGGGAATTGATGCCAGGGAATATGCGGCAAACATTTGCCGGCGTCCACAAAAATAGCATGCCCGCCTATCGGTCGAATAAAAGGCACTCCTATTTCGTGCAATTTTTTACCCAAATATCTTACTTGGGAAATTCTATACGCCAAATAATTTTCTTCGATTCCTTCCTTGATACCGATGGCGAACGCTTCCATAGTGGCGCCGGTCATTCCGCCGTATTCCATCCCGCCCACAAATGCGATTGAATACGGAAGCATTCTGTAAAACAATTTTTTGTCCCGCAGGGCGATAAAACCTCCGCCGGGAGATAAACAATCTTTTTTACCGCTCATCAGCATGCCGTCCGCCAAATCAGACATATGCCGCGCAGTCAGGATGATATCCATACGCAAAAACTCCGGCTCACGCTCCCTGATAAAAAATGCATTCTCCGCAAACCTTGCGCCGTCCAGAAAAAAAAGTATTCCATGCTTTTTACAAAGCCGCGATACTTCAGAAATATTTTCCAGCGATGCCGGCTGCCCTCCGACCTGATTGCAAGTTATTGTGTGAAGCACGTACGGAATTCGCCTATGATATTTTTTGAAAGCCCATTCAAGCTTGGCAATGTCCATATTTCCTTTAAAAGGGTGGTTTGAAGCGTTGTCATATGCCTCATCAATCGTGCAATTAAGCGCGCTGCCTCCCATTATCTCAATATTTGTTTTGGTGGTGTCAAAATGCGCGTTGCCCGGCACAATAGAACCTTTCTTTACCATCGTAAAATCAACAACATGTTCAGCGCCCCGTCCTTGCTGCACCGGAATAATATGCGGAAAACCGAATACATCCACAATAGTTTCTTTTAACCGGCGAAAGCTTGGCGATCCGCAATAAGCCCGGCTCGCTTTATTCATTGCCGAACACTGCGCCGCGGACAATGCGCCTGTCCCTGAATCGGTTAAGAGGTCGATCGTCACGTCTTCCTCCGCGAGAGGGAATGGGTTGTATCCGGCTCCTTGCAAATTAGCAAGTCTCTTTTCCCGTGTTGTCATCATTATAGGTTCAACCGTTTTGACTTTATAAGGCATGATGGCCATATCAAAAAACTCCTCAAAATCTGCCCTTTATGCTAGACTATTTGTGAATATGTATCAATTCAACCTGGAAAAATTTTCCGGCCCTTTGGACCTTCTGCTCTCCCTTGTTGAAGAAGAGAGACTTTCTATAAATGAAATATCCCTATCCAAAGTTGCCGATGAATATATTGCGTACCTAAAATCTTTGGAGGAAATGCCCAAAGAGGAGCTAGCGGCGTTTTTGGTCATTTCCTCAACTCTTATGCTTATCAAATCGCGCTCTTTGATACCAAACCTCAAACTCTCAAATGAAGAGGAAATAGACATCAAAGATCTTGAACGGCGCCTCAAAACTTATAAATTCTTTAAAAAGCTGGGAGAATCACTCCGGGGCCTTAAAAAACAAGGGAGGCATCTGTTCGGCCGCGAAGCTTATGTGGGAATGCGGGCTGTATTTTTTCCGCCGAAAGATCTCACGAAAGAAACTCTCGCTAAAACAGTGGAAGAACTTTTGACGGCAATTCCCGCAAAAGAATCTTTGCCGGAAGATACGCTAAAAAAAGCAATATCACTCGAAGAAAAAATGGAAGAGCTTAGAAGCCGCCTCGAAAACATGATGGCAGTGAATTTTTCCGCAATAGGCGGATCCGCTTTGGGCGGAGAAGGAAAAATTGATAAAGTCGAAGTCATCGTAAGCTTCCTGGCGCTTTTGGAACTCGTCCGCCAAGGATTCGCCATATTTGAACAAAAAGGAACATTTGCTAATATCGAAATGAAAAAAAATGGATGAATTAAGCAAAAAAATTGAGGCGCTGCTTTTCGTTGCGGGGGAAGGAATGACTGTCCCGCGGCTTGCTTCGATTTTGAAAAAGAACGACGACGAAATCCAAAAGGCGCTCGCCGAATTAGAAGCGCACTTGGCGAATTCGCACGCTCTCTCGCTTCTCCGCGACGGCGACCATGTTGCGCTGGTTACGGCCAATGAGGTTTCCAAAATCGTTGAAGATTTCGCGAAAGAAGAATTTACTGAAGAATTGACGCGGGCGGGCCTGGAGACTCTGGCTATAGTCGCTTACAAAGAACCTGTCAAACGCTCGGAAATCGATTATATAAGAGGAGTCAATTCGTCTTTTATGGTGAGAAATTTACTTATGCGCGGGTTACTGGAGCGCGTGCGCGATCAAAAAGACGCGCGCGCTTATTTTTACAGGATATCTTCCGACTTCCTTAAGTTCCTGGGCCTTTCCTCCCGCGCGGAACTTCCCGAATATGGAAATTTTGCCGCAAAACTCGAGGAATTTCTGAAAGAAGATGCGGGCAATGAAGAAAAATAATCTTATTATTCTGGGGCTTGCGATGCTCCTGGCAGCACTCTCGCTCCTACCGAGCGGCGAGGAAACTATCAATACAAAGCTAATTGCTTCCGGGGTTTCGCCGGAAATTCCGGTAACATTGTCTCCGCCGCCGCAAATCGAAGCTAAGAGCGCATATGCATACGACCTTTCATCAGAAAAAATAATTTTTGAAAAAAACAGCGGAGAAATCCTTCCGCTGGCAAGCATCACGAAAATAGTGAGCGCCCTTGCTTTGCTTGTGCGCTTGGACGCCGATGAAGAAGTTGAAATAACAAAGCGCTCGGTGATGACTGAAGGGGCAAGCCCTTTTGCGGCAGGGGAGCATTTCAAAGTCCGCGACCTGATGGCTTTCGTGATGGTTGAATCGTCCAACGACGCCGTTGAAGCTTTGGTGGAACATCTCGCGCGCAAGAACGGAGTCCTGCCCGCGGAGGCCGACCTGTGGTTTTTGAGTTTAATGAGGAATGAAGCCGCCGCTCTCGGCGCTCCGACAATGATGTTCTACAATCCGACCGGCCTCGACGCTTCGTACATTCAGGCGGGGGCTTATGGCTCGGCGCAAGATCTTATGAAAATTATAAAAGCGACGCAGAGTTCCGAACTCTGGCAATTCGGCAATATGACTGAAGTGACTTCGATCAAAGGCAGGACTTATAAACTGAAACCGACGAACCTCTTAGAAAGCGAACTCAATCTATTGGTCGGGGGAAAGACAGGTTTTACCGATCTCGCGGGCGGCAATCTTTTGGTTATTATCCAATATCCTCTCGACCATCCAATCGGCATTGTTGTTCTGGGCTCCACAGCCGACGGCCGCTTCTCTGATGTCAAAGCCATTTTCGACTGGTATAAGGAAAAAACACCCGTAAAATAAGCTTATTTTTAGCTATTGACATAGCGTGTGTTATATGCTAAACTTTAGCTAGAAAGTTGGGTCCATCTGTAAACCAGGCCGGAGGCTCCTGAATTTAATGCAAGAGCAGGCCACAAATAGGAGGGATGAAAGATGGAAATAAAAATAAGTGCGAAAAACATCGTGTCTCGTGGAAAAAGAAGTGGGAAAAAAACGGTAATGGTCGTTCTTGTCTCAAGAGACAAGAACGGGAGGAAAACCTCTGAAACCCGCCATTTGCGATTGCACGGTGGAGAGTGGAGAGACGTTTACGAGAACGTCTATGTTATATCCACTGAGTAAAACTGGGGAAATCAAGAGGGAGACGAAAATCGTCTCCCTCGTTTGTTTTTATGTAAATTTTTGCTAAACTTAAAATATTATGCGTTCCGAATTATTATTGAATGTATACAAGGTTTTGGGGGCGGCGGGAGCCGCGTTTTTTTTGGGGATAATATTGACACCGATATTAACGCACTATCTTTATAAATATAAAATGTGGAGGAAAGATGTGCGGACGCACGCGGCTGACGGCGCGCCTAGTCCGATATTTAACAAACTGGACGCGCCGCGCGCATTGCGCGCTCCCCGGATGGGCGGAATTTTGATATGGGGTACAACTTTTATCGTCGCGCTTTTATTTTGGTTCTTGGGTTTTTATTATGACGGGCTTTTCACGAAATTAAATTTCCTTTCGCGCGGGCAAACATGGGTGCCCCTCGGTATTTTAATAGCCGGCTCGCTTGTCGGCCTATTGGATGATTTGCTTTTGGTATTTCAAAAGGGAGGATATGTAGGGGGCGGTTTAACTTTTACGCGGCGAATTTTTTTAATTATCTTGATAGCAGCGCTCGGCGCATTCTGGTTCTATTTTAAATTGGATAAAAGCGCGGTGTTCGTGCCCGGCAACGGACCTTTTGAGCTCGGGATTTTATTTCCGGTGTTTTATATTTTGGTCACGCTCGCGGTTTTTTCCGGCGGAGTTATCGACGGCTTGGATGGCCTTTCGGGAGGCGTTTTTGCGAATATTTTTGCCGCCTATGCGGGCATCGCATTTTTCCAGGACCAGATGGATATCGCCGCTTTTTGCGCGGTCATTGCGGGCGCCATACTCGCGTTTTTGTGGTTTAATATTCCGCCCGCGCGTTTTTATATGTCTGAAACTGGAATCATGGGCCTTACCACAACTTTGGCTGCCGTCGCTTTTTTGACGGACGCGGTTTTTGTGCTTCCGATAATCGCCCTGCCTCTCGTTATTGAATCGCTTTCCGTGATCATCCAACTCATATCCAAGCGTTTTTTTGGGCGAAAAGTATTCTTGGTGGCTCCCATCCATCATCACTTCGAAGCCATCGGCTGGCCTGCCGAAAAAGTCGTCATGCGCTTTTGGGTATTTTCCGGAGTTTTCGCTGCATTCGGAATGATAGTGCAGCTTGTAAGCCATTGACATCAAAGCTTTAAAAATTTAGGATTAAAATATGCCGAAGAAAAAATCGCTTTCGGGACCGGTTACCAAGGAATATCTAGGAGAATACACCGAACAGGTTATTTTGCCCGGAGTTGAGGCTATTCTTGAAAAACGTGTTGGTCCATTAGAAAAAAAAATCGATGAGGGGTTTGCGGAAATGCGCAAAGGATTTGCGGGCATCGAGAGATCCATTCAAGTTTTAGGAGGCGATATTGCCGAATTAAAAGAACAAAAATTGGATGAACGCGTAAGAGTTTTGGAACGAAAAGCCGGAGTTAGATGACCTAAACTAAGTTTGGGGCAATTTTGGTTGATGAGCTTTTTTGTTTTTACGATAACATCGCGCTATAATAAGCTTAATGTCTTATTCGATATTGATTAAAAATGGAACAGTTATCGACGGAAGCGGTGAGGCTCCGCGAAAAGCCGATGTCGCGGTAACGGGAAACCACATCAGCGATGTCGGCGACCTTACCGGGAAGACCGCCGCAAGGGTGATTAACGCTGAAGGAAAGTATGTCACGCCGGGCTTCATCGACCTGACCAATCACTCGGATACTTACGGAACTATTTTTACAAATCCGACTCAGGCCAGCATGCTTGCGCAGGGTGTAACCACATCGCTTTTCGGCAACTGCGGTGAATCTTTAGCGCCTATTGTAAAAATTGACGCAATGGAAGGACTTGGCAGGTGGCTTTCGGAGTCGGCCATAAATACGGATTGGAACTCGACCGCCGAATATTACGACGCGCTTTCCGAGCTGCGCTCCGGCGTAAATATAGCAACGCTCATCGGACAAAACTCGCTCAAACGGAGCGCCAACGATCCCGATGAAATGGCACTGCTCCTGGAAGCGGCAATGCGCGACGGGGCATGGGGACTTTCCAGTAATTTTTCTTTCACCACAGAAGGCCAGTATCTTTCCGCTGAAACTCTGAAACTTTTGGAAATTGTGAAATCTTTCGACGGCCTTTATAAGATACACTTGCAGGATGAGGGCAAGAATTTTCTTCCGTCGCTTGTCAGCGTGGTGGATTTCGCGAGGCGCAGCGGCGTCCGTACGGTCGTTTCGCATTTCAAAGCTCTCGGTAAAGGCGCTTGGAAAGATTTTGCAAAAGCCATAAAAATAATAAAAACCGCAAGGGAAGACGGCGTGGAAATATATTTTGATTTTTTTCCATATGCCAGTGCCGGCTCCATGCTTTTGAATATTTTACCTTCTTGGACAAGGGAAGGCAACGATAAAGACGTGCTAAACAAACTTTTTGACCGCGGCTTAGCGGCGCAGATGATTGCTCAGCTCCAACAGCAAACAATCCATCCGGAGCGCATACTGATCGTATCAGCTAAAAAAGATAAAAAAATCGTCGGCAAAACTTTGAAAGAAATCGCTTCCCATGTTTCCATGGCGCCCGAAGAAACCATAATCGAAATATTAAAATTAAACGACCTTAACGTAACCTTCCTCGGAAAGACCATCTCGCCGAAAAATATTGTTTTCGCGGCGCGCTATAAAGAATCGATAGTCGCTTCCGACGGCGCGGGCTACGACCTGGATTTTGAAAAATTTGGCGATCTGGTACATCCGCGTTCTTTCGGGGCATATCCGCGCTTTTGGCGAAAAATCGCTTCTAAAGCTGGCATAAGCCCGGAAAAAGCAATATATAAGATGACGAATCTCCCCGCAAAAATTTTGGGACTCACTGACCGCGGCATAATACGCAGAAATTTTGTGGCGGATATTGCCGTATTCGACATGGACGGCTTCAAAGACCGCTCCACATATAAAAATCCGTTCCGTTTTCCCGACGGCATGCGCTATGTGCTTGTAAACGGGCAGATAGCAAAAGCAGACGATGGAGCGCTGGGAACCGTTCCGTTCACCAGAAATGGTACAGTGCTCAAGAAAAAAACTTAAATATGCGCATTAAGGATTACGACAGGATATTTTTTTTGCTCACATCGGCGATCGTTGTTTTGGGGCTTTTTATTCTTGCTTCGGCTTCGCTTTCGATTTCAACGGAACGCTTCGGCCACTCTTATTACTTCCTTTTGCATCAAATAATTTTCGGATTGCTTCCCGGATTATTACTGTTTTATCTGGCATTGAAAATACCTTACCGTTACCTTAGAAACATAGCCCTGCCCTTGCTGCTCTTCGCAATCTTTTTGATGTTCCTGGTTTTCCTGCCAAAGATAGGAATGTATCATGGCGGAGCGCGCCGCTGGATAGTCTTGGGCCCGTTAACTTTTCAGCCTTCGGAATTTTTGAAATTCGCCTACATAGTTTATTTATCCGCGTGGCTCGAATCAAAATCAAAACAACTGAATACTTTCAAATTCGGCCTGCTTCCTTTCGCCATCATGACGGCGTTCATCGCTTCTTTTTTGGTTATGCAGCCGGATATCGGAACGCTCGGAGTGCTTATTGCATCCATATTCGCGCTTTTTTATCTAAGCGGAGTAAAAATGAAACAACTCGGCATTTTAGCGGGTGCCGGAGCGGTCATTCTCTTGATATTGATCATAGCGGAGCCCTACAGAATGGACCGGATTACCACATTTTTTTCACCTAACGCTAGCCCGCAAGGTTCCGGTTACCAGATCAACCAGGCGCTGATAGCCACGGGCTCCGGAGGCTTGCTTGGAAGGGGTTTCGGTATGAGCCGTCAAAAATTCAGTTATTTGCCTGAACCGATCGGGGACTCTATTTTCGCGGTGTATGCCGAAGAAATGGGGTTTTTAGGGAGCATAACGCTATTGTCTTTATTTTTGCTCTTTTTCGTAAGAGGCATTAATATAACAAAGATGGCGCCGGATTCATTCGGTAGATATTTGGGAGCCGGGCTGCTTTTTTTAATAACATTCCAGATTATAATCAATATCGCGGCAATAACCGGCATGATACCGCTCACGGGAATACCTCTATCTTTAGTAAGTTACGGCGGATCAGCCATGATGGTAACAATGCTCGAGGTCGGAGTGATATTCAATATTTCTAAACAAAAAAATTAAATGAACCCCGTAAAAAAATTTTCAATAAAATATTTTGGCAATATTTTTTCTATACCAGTAGAAGTCGCTGCTGGACTATTATCTTATAAAAATTTTCTAACGGGGTGAAAATACTATTTGCAGGCGGAGGTACGGGCGGACACTTTTATCCGCTCATTGCGGTCGCCCGCGCCATAAGAAAAATAGCCGAAGAAGAAAACATTGCGCGCATTGATCTTTTCATGATGTCCGATGATCCGATGGATATCGACATCCTGATGGAGGAGCGGATAAATTTCATCATGATCCCGGCCGGTAAAATGCGCAGGTATTTTTCATTCAGATATTTCGGCGATTCGCTGAAAACTCTTACGGGACTTTTTACGGCTTTTTGGCGTCTCTATTTCCTGGTGCCTGACGTTATTTTTTCCAAAGGAGGGTACGCGAGCTTTCCCGTGCTCGCCGCCGCACGCATTTTGAGCATTCCGGTTATGATACATGAATCAGATTCTGTTCCCGGCATAGTCAACGCATGGGCAGGGAAGTGGGCCTCGCGCATCGGAGTATCATTTGAAGAAAGCCTGAAATATTTTGAAGGGAAAAATGCGGCGCTCGTCGGAAACCCTATCCGTCCGCAAATAATCGGCGGCAATCTTATGGAAGCAGCAGATTATTTCAAGCTTGAAGAAGGAGAACTCACTCCGCCGGTACTTTTGGTGCTCGGAGGCTCACAGGGTTCGCAACGCATCAACGAAACGATCCTCGATATACTCGCCGAGGCTCTCACGAAATATCAAATAATCCATCAAACCGGTAAGGCGCATTATATCGACATATCCGGAAGAGCAAGCGTCGCACTGGAAAAAAATCAATGGAAGCAACGCTACCATCCTTATGCTTTTCTGGAAGAAGGGGAATTGCGCAACGCATCAAAAGCCGCTTCACTCATAATTTCTCGCGCAGGGGCAGGTTCAATTTTCGAAATATCCACCTGGGGAGTGCCTTCTATTTTAATCCCGCTGCCGAGTGCCGCGCAGGACCACCAAAGAGAAAATGCCTACGCTTACGCCCGTTTCGGCGCCTGCGAGATAATTGAAGAAACCAATCTTACTCCGCATTTGCTCCTGGCACAGATAGACAAAATATTAGCTGATAAAGCGCGCACTTCCAAAATGCAGCGCTCCGCTCAAGCTTTTTCGCGCATTGACGCCGCCGATAAGATCGCGCGTGAACTGATCAAGGTCGGACTACACGATTAGCCGCATTTTTGCTAAATTCAATTATATGCGAGTTAAGACACGAATGGCGCCGAGCCCGACCGGAGCCTTGCATGTGGGAACGGCGCGAACAACCATATACAATTTCCTTTTCGCCCGGCACATGGGCGGTGAATTTATTCTGCGCATAGAAGATACGGATCTCGAACGCTCAGATAAAAAATTTGAGGGAGATATAATATCGGGGCTGCAATGGCTCGGTATTTCATGGGACGGCGCGATAACGCGGCAAAGCGAGAGAATAGACGTATATGAAAAATATATCCGTAAACTTCTTGATGATGGCAAAGCATTTCATTGTCCGCATACTGAAGAAGAGCTTGAAAAAGAAAGGAAAAGCCAGCTTTGGGACAAAGAATCTCCAAGGCACGTCTGCGACGCCAGAGACATACCTGCGCGGGCCGGCTCAAAAGGACTTATTCGATTCAAGAATGACTCATCTGAAGATATAAAATTCAAAGACGAGATACGCGGAGAACTTAGATTTGACCCGCAACTTTTAGGCGACTTTTCCCTGGCAAAAGACCTGAGAATACCGCTTTATAATTTCGCCGTAGTAGTAGATGATCAAGAAATGGAAATTACGCACGTCATCCGAGGTGAAGATCATATTTCGAACACCCCGAAGCAAATATTACTGGAAGACGCGTTGGGATTTTCCCGCCCGGTTTTCGCGCATCTGCCTTTGCTTCTTGGGCCGGACAGATCAAAACTTTCCAAAAGGCACGGCGAAATCTCGATCAACGAATACAGGAACCGCGGATATCTTCCCGATGCCATGTTCAATTTTTTGACCCTTCTGGGTTGGCATCTTTCCGAGGCGGGAGAAATGGGAACAGAGCAGGAAATTTTTTCAAAAGAAGAACTTATCAAAATTTTTGAGCTCGAGCGAGTGCAAAAATCCGGAGCCATATTTGACATTACAAAACTGGACTGGATGAACGGTGAATATATCCGCCGTAAATCACCAGGCGAGCTATCAGAGCTGGTAAAACCTTTTCTTCAGGAAGCTGACCTTTCACTTGGAAGCTTAGCTTCCAAGTCCGAAAAACTCGAACAAATTATCGCTCTCGAACAACCGCGCCTGAAAAAACTTTCCGAACTTCCGGAAAAAATTGATTATTTTTTCAACGAACCGAAATACGACCCCGAACTGCTAAATTGGAAAAAAATGTCTAAAGAAGAAATTAAAAATTCCTTAAAGCTTTCAATGGAATTATTGAATATGGTTGGCACAAATGATTTTACAAAAGAAAATCTTGAAAAAATCTTGATGAAAAAAGCTGAAGAAACTGGAGACAGGGGAGCGCTGCTATGGCCTCTTCGCGTTGCCCTCTCCGGCAAAAAAGCCTCTCCGGGACCCTTTGAAATAATGCCCGTATTAGGGAAGGATACCTCAATAACTCGCCTCGAAAAGGCACTAAAACTGTTGTAATATAAAGATATGTTAAGGCGGAACATGAAGAGCGTCGTGTTTGGGTTATTAATGCTTTTTATACTTGGATTTTTTATCAAAACACCGTTGTTCCGGGACGCCCG
Organism: uncultured Candidatus Saccharibacteria bacterium; assembly: GCA_964640425.1. Lineage (GTDB taxonomy): Bacteria > Patescibacteriota > Minisyncoccia > UBA11713 > 2-01-FULL-45-33 > 2-01-FULL-45-33. Next base: position 26,167 of record CAZXFC010000002.1, read on the forward strand.
GGCGGCTTCAGTCGACGATTTAAAAAAACAAATCGCCGGCAAGAACGCCGAGATTCAAAAACTTGAAGAAGAAATAAAACAATTTCAAGGTACTATAGCAGAGACACAGGCCAACGCAAAAACTTTAAAAAGCGCCATCGCCGGCCTTGATAACCAGATAAAAGCGCTGAACGCCAGTATAAATCTCACTAATAAAAAAATATCAACGAAAACACTGGAAATAACCGAGCTCGGAGAGAATATCAGTAAAACCGAAACATTAATGCAAGAACGCCAAAGAGCGATGGGAGAAATTTTAGCGGCATTGGGAACATCCGAAGAATACTCATTACTCGAAACATTTCTGAAATACGGAAGCATTTCCGACTTTTTTTCCGAACTCGACAATATCAGTTCGTTAAATATAAAAATGCGCCAAAATCATGATGAGCTGATAAGTATTAAGATGAATTTGCAAGCGAAAAAATCTAATGCCGAGACAGCCAGCAAAGATCTAAAAAACTTAAAAGGAGATCTAATGGACCAAAAACAGATCGAAACTGAAGGGAAAAAAGAAAAATCTACATTGCTCGCACAAACAAAAAACCAGGAAGCGGCTTATCAAAAATTACTGGTGAGCAGGGAAGAGAAGCGCGCCGAAATTTATGCCGAGATACGCGCCATAGAATCACAGCTTGTAAAACTCATCGATCTTTCCGCGTTACCGCCGTTCGGCAGCGGAGTTTTATTGAAACCGATAGCAGGAGCAAAGTTAACCCAGCTTTTTGGCAATACGGCTTTTGCGAAAATAACCGACGTTTACGCCAACGGCTTTCATAACGGCATCGACTTTTCAACGCCCATTGGAACTCCGGTGCTTTCAGCCGATCCGGGAGTTGTCAAGGCAACCGGGGATTCCGATATCTCTTGCTACAAAGGTTCTTATGGGAAATGGATATTGGTGGAGCACCCGAACAAACTTGCAACTCTTTACGCGCACCTTTCATTGATAAAAGTAGCCAAGGGACAACAAGTTGCCAGAGGTGATATAATAGCAAGTAGCGGAAACACCGGCTACACAACGGGCCCGCACCTCCATTTTACGGTATATGACGCGCACACGGTCGAATTCAGGCCTTCGCGGGTATGTGGGATATTGCCATACGGTGGCTATTTAGACCCGATGCTTTATATATAAAATGCGCATGAACCATCAAAAACAAGGCTTTATACAAATAATCATAATAATCGTGCTTTTGGTCATTATTTTAAGCCTTTTGGGAGTATCACTCAGCTCGTTATTTTCCAATCCGATCCTCAAAGATAATTTTGGATTTCTATTTGACTGGATATCGCACATTTGGACTGCTTATTTAAGTCCAATTTTTCATCAGTACGCAAAAATATTTATGGATTTTATCTGGAAACCGTTCGCATACGGTTTGAAAGAATCATAGCTTTATATAGTCGCAAAAGGCTATTATACAAAACGTCGCAAAATCGACATTGTGCGCACATTTGTATTTAAAAAAGAAACCGCTTGCCCTCCCATTTATGTGGCTTGGTAATCTTCCTAAGCACTACTAAATTTTTTTGAATTTCTTCTAAACGCGCCAGGTTTTCCGGCTCCCAAACAGTTTTAATAAATCCAAAAACTCCAGGGCGAACATTGATTTTTTTTCTTTTTGTTTTTAGTATAATCGCAACCGCTTCCTTCCATAGAACAAAATCAAAGCGTTTTTTAGCCTGCAGGTGATTTTTTTCAAAAAAAGGCACTACTTTGTTATTTAGATCAGCAACATCAGCTACTTGATATCTGGCAAATCCTCTTTTCGCCACGCTGACAGTACCGCATTCCATGGTTTCTTTAATCCTTTTTAGTATATCTATATCATCTTCGCGTAGTACAATACTAAATTGAATTTTCCATAAAAAATATGTCGGTTTATTTTTGCGCTCATGGCGAACATCACGCCTAAAATGTAAAGCGAAGCAACCTTCTCCGTCTACAAATCCTGCCACGTATTCACCAGAAAGTTTTTCCACAAAAAACAAATTATTTTTAATAATGTCGCACAATGCAATTATACGACAACTTCTTTTTAGTTTCAATAAGACGAGTTAAAATAAGGTATGCGAACTTCTTATTCTGCGCTCGATACTTTCAAACAGTGTCCGCAAAAATTCAAATTCCAAGTCATAGATAAAATAAAAGCGCCGAAATCGATTGAGGCGGTTTTTGGCACCGTCGTACACTCTTCGCTCAAGTTCATGTTTTCGCACGATCCGATATTCCCCGCCTTAGACGAGATACTGGCCAACTTTGCCGAATCCTGGCAAGTGTCGTCAAAAAAAGTTGTACCTGTCTTGGATAAAAATTTAAGCGCGACTTACGAAGAAAGCGGCAAGGGCCTGCTTAAAAATTTTTACAAAAAAAATCAGCCTTGGAATTTTTCGGTAGTCGATACCGAGTCCAAATTCGAGGTCTTGCTTCCGGCCGAAGACGGCAAAACCCATGTGTTGGCAGGCATCATCGACCGCATCGACAAGCTCGCCGACGGAGAGTACGAGATAATCGACTACAAGACCAACCGCAAGCTTCCCTCTCAGGCCGCGGTGGATGCGAATACACAGATGTCCATTTATCACATGGCGCTCACGAAAAGATGGCCCAATATCGATCCGTCAAAAATAAAATTATCTTTATATTTTCTTAAACACGGGGAAAAGCTCTCGTCGTTCCGGCCCGAGGATTCTTTGAAAGTAGTTGCCGAATCCGTCCTCGCGACAATCCGCGAAATAGAAAAGAGAACTGCGGATAATAAATTTCCGCCCATTACCTCGCCTCTCTGTGATTATTGCGCTTACAAGCCGATGTGCCCGGCGTGGAAACATCTGTATAAAAAAGATGCTCTGCCCGCACCGGACGATGTGGAATTGCAATCGGCGCTACACGAATACTTTGCGATTAAAGAAAGCGAAAATAAAAATGATAAGCGCATCAAAGAATTGCAAAGTATTGTAAAAGCATACATGGACGCCAACGGAGTCGAGCGCGTATTTGACGGGCGGGGGTATTATATTTCAAAGAAGCTCCAACAGCGTTTCAAATACGATCTGGATAAAGTAAAAGCGATTTTGCTGGGCGCAAACCTGCGGGACAAATGGGAGGCATTGCTTGAAGCCGATGAGAAAAAATTAAAAGTTGTCATGGATACTCTCCCCTCCCCCATACAGGCTGAAATTGCGAATCTCAAAACCCTCTCCAAAGAATTTACGGTTCTTTACGCCTCCACGAAACCGGTGAAGAAATAGAAAAGCGGATTTCACTCCGCTTCTTTTTCTCATTCTAACTAGCGTATTGCCGCAATAATTTTCTTAGCCAAAACGTCAACATTCGTGTTAAATGACGGAAAATAAATGATCTTATCGCAGATCCGCAGCATCGCGTTCAAACCCCCGTCCTCCGAAACACGAAAATCCGTCCTTACGCCGATAACCGGCAATTTTTTATTGCGTCCTTTTCTGAAGCCTATTTCAATACATGTGCCCGAGTCGGCGTCGGCGCCGTCGAGTATTGCGATTGCTATTGGCATTGATTTGGCATTATTCAGGCAGCTTTGCACGATTCCGCCGATATCTATTTTGTCCTTCTTAATAAATTTATCCGCTTCTTCTTGCGGCAAGACAACTTTAAATTTACCGCGGCCGGCTCTCTCTATCGCGTCTTTCAGCAATTTATTCCAAATTCTTTCCGCTTGTGTAAAAAGCGGCCCGAACATAATGATCTTCTGCATATCGCCACCATAAGAACCCTGAAAAAAGCATAACACGCCGGTCCTTATCGTTCTATGGTCATAGTCGTTTTGGGGGGTGTAATACTTTTAAGCCTCCAGATGCCCAAAATGCCTATTATTGCGAGTAAAACCAGCAAAAACAGGGCTATATCCCAATAATGCTTCTCAATCCATGACTTGACCGTATTTATGTATTTTGCTAACATTGTAACTATTAAACTATTTAACTATTCAACGATTTAACTAATTTATGGCGCATACTAAGGCAGGAGGATCGACGCAGAATAATCGTGACTCCCAAGCAAAATATTTAGGTATAAAGCTCTATGCCGGCGAGAAAGCCAAATCCGGCGTAATTTTGGTCCGTCAGCGCGGGACTAAATTTGTTCCGGGAGCAGGCGTCCGTTTGGGCTCCGACGACACTATTTACGCAATTCGCGAGGGCACTGTCAAATACGAAACCAAAAGAAAAACTGCATTCGACGGACAGAAAAAATCAGTCAACCTTGTTTCGGTGGTTTAAAACGCTAAGAATATAATATTTTTCTTTCCTCGCCTCGCTTCTGCTCGCTCAGGGTCGCTTGCTAGCGAAACCCGCAAAATATCATATTCTTAGCGTTTTCAATTTTATTATTTTTATTATTGTTTTTTTAATTCCCTAACTTCAATTTTAACAACCGTCGCCTCAGCGCCGATTTTTATTTTTGCCTCGTGGAGTCCCAACGTTTTAATGGGCGTCTCTATCACAACCATTGATTCATCCATATTTTCAGGCAAAGGAAATTTAAGGACGTTTAGAGCCTCCAATATTTCTCTTGGGGAAACGGCGGCGTAAAGCGAGACTTCCTGCCCCGCTCCTTTTTGCGAAATCTCATTGCCTTTCTTTTTTATGACTATCCCCCGCTCCATAAGCGCGGCGCGCAAAGCATGCATAATCTCATGAATGCGTTTTTTTTCGGCGGTTTGGCTTTTTGATTGCTCTTCAACTTTTTTGATGGCGTCCTCGGTAGCGAGCTCGGCAAGCTTATTGCGAATAAGCATATTTCGGCCGAACCCGTCGGCTACATCTTTGATCTCCCCGCGCTTTCCCAGCTTGGGTACCTCTTTTAATAAGATTACTTTCACCCCGTTAAAAAATTTACATTATATAATATACCAATAGCGACTACTACCGGCAAAGAAACATTATTGCCAACAAAGTTTATTTTAAATTTTTCTACGGGGTTCATGGTTTATATGGTAGCTAAAAAGTCCTAATTTTGCAATGAAATTCGGTCCTAAAAATTTAATTCAATATTTAAGGCTAAAATTAAGTAATAAAAATTGTCAAACGCTCATTATACGGCTCTATTACTAGGTTTTTTAGCTCTTTATTTATAAAAAACTTGATTTTAAAAAAACCTTATTTAGAGCCGTTTTTTTAGATATCATCTAGTTATCCACAGCCTTTCATTGACAACTCACACATGGAAGAATACACTGGAGTATTAGTTCTTTGATAGGCGGGTAATAAAGAAAAAAACAACAAGTTGTAATCAACAACTCCCAACACACAATTAAATACGCACAACCCCAGACAAACCAAACAACCACCAAACAACAGACAAACCACAAACACCCAAAAACTCCAACAACACCAAAACAACCCAAATAAACACCAACACAATCAACCCCACAACTTACAACAACCCAAAACATCAACACCCACACCCCAACACTATCCAAACCGCAATCCAACTTATTACCAACAATCCAACAACAACCGCCACCAAACCAAACTTCAACTTCCCATAACCAACACGACAAAAAAAACAACCACAAACTCTAAACCATAAATCCAACTCGCCCCGACCACCCATGGACCTCTCGCAGGTCCTCTTTTTTTGGTTTTTTTAAGAACTAAGCAATAAGCCTCTAAGCGGGTTATGCAGCAGCATCCCCGAGCGAGTCCGTCAGCTGGCGGACGAGGCGAGGAAAGTGAAGAGGCTTATTGCTTAGTTAATAGCCTTCAGTACTTCAATGGCTTTCTCCATTTGCGGGTCTTTTTCGGCTTCGGCGTCTTCCTTTTTGAATTCCACAATAATATCCGGTTCAAGTCCCTTTTCGGATATAGAATCGCCGTTAGGCGTCAGCCATTTTGCAATTGTGATCTTTACGGCCGTATCCGCAGTTATCGGTACCAATTCCTGCACCGAGCCTTTGCCGAATGTTTTTGCGCCAATGAGTTTTGCCATGCCGTTGTCACGCAAAGCGCCGGCCAATATTTCTGACGCCGATGCGGAACCCTCATTAACCAAAATTACCATCGGTAAATTCTCGAATATATCGTATCCCCTGCTCCTGTGCGTCTGGATATTACCCTTTCCGAAGTCTTCCTGCACGACAACTTTCTCTATTGGCAAAAACCAACTGGCCATATCCACGGCCGCCTCCAAATAACCTCCAGGATTGTTGCGCAAATCGAGTATCAGCTTGCTTTTACCGCTTGTCACAAAATTGCGCAGAGCATTCCTGAATTGGTCCGGGGAAGTTTCAGAGAAATTATAAAGCCGGATCAGATATATGCCATATTGCGCCGCGATATCTTTATATTTATCACCGGGCGCGGGCTTGCCGTCTTCTCCGACTGAAGATTTTTCGGAAGAAGTATCTATAACTGGAACATTAATAACCGCCCGCTCTATTTCTATGGTCCGCGAGGAATCCTCCCCGTTCCTAACAATGATAAGTTTAACTTTTGTTCCTTTCGGACCCCTGATGTAACCTATCGCTTCTTCCAAAGTAATATCCGCGGTCTGATGGTCATCTATTTTCAGAATTTTGTCACCGGCTTTTACGCCCGCTCTTTCTGCCGGAGTATCCTTAAGAGGAGCAACCACCGTGAGAATATCCTTTTTCATCCCTACCTCCATACCTACCCCCTCAAAAGCACCCTTTACTTCGCTCTGGAAGGCGGCATTTTCTTTAGGTGGAAAAAATACGGTATATGGATCCTCCAACGACTTAAGAAGCCCCTTCATCGCGCCATAAACCATATCCTGGCGCTTCACTTTGTCAATATCAACATATTTCTGCTCAATGAGGTCCCAAGCCTGCCAAAATGGCCCGAAATCAGTATTTTCCTGAAACGGTATCGTGGGTCGTTTTCCGATAACCTGGACCACTTTGTTCTCGCCCGGCAATTTCACGCCGACATACAATCCAAATGAAAATATCAGAACTACGAATACAGCCGCACCGAGCAGCGGCATAAGTTTTCTCCAAGTCCACATGTAACCTATTATCCCAAGAATCTTTTTGTATTACAATAGTATTGTCATCTAAAGAACAGAAACATGAACGATATTTTCATACAGTTAAGCTCTCTCCTGGCGGTTACGGTAGGAGTTGCTTTTTTTATAAGAATGCTCCGTCAGCCGCTGATCATTGCATACATTTTTGCCGGCATTATCGGCGGTCCTTTTATTCTCAATCTTTTTAGCGGAAACCGCGAGATGTACGGGGCGTTCGCGCAATTCGGCGTTGTTCTGCTTTTATTTATTATCGGGCTCAATCTTAACTTCAATTACTTAAAATCTGTCGGAAAAGTTTCCCTGATCACAGGTCTCGGCCAGATCATATTTACAGCGGGCATCGGCGCGGCTTTGCTCCTCGCCATGAATACGGAACTTAAAGCGGCGCTATACCTGGCTGTGGCCATCACTTTCTCGAGCACCATTATCATAATGAAACTTCTGTCGGACAAGAAAGACACCGATACCGTCTACGGCCGCCATACCATCGGTTTAATGCTGGTGCAGGACGTAATCGCGGTCATACTGGTAATATCTCTCGGGATAGCGGCAAACGAAAATATAGCCGGACCGGAAGCGGTCGGTTTGTTCGCCGCCAAACTTGCGCTTGCCGCCGCCGGCCTGTATCTTATCCAAAAATTCATATTGCACAAAATACTCGACAAGATTGCCGATTCGGGAGAGCTCCTGTTTCTCTTTACGCTCACCTGGTGCTTCGGCGCGGCAAGCTTCCTGTATTCGCTCGGCTTCTCCCTTGAGATAGGGGCTATCGCAGCCGGTATCGCGCTGAGCTCTTCAGCATATCAGCCGGAGATAGGAAGCCGCATCAAGCCATTGAGAGATTTTTTTCTGATTCTTTTCTTTATAGTGCTAGGCAGTGAAATGGGGTTAAGTTCGCTTGAGGCGATATTTGTGCCGGCCGCAGTTCTTTCGGTTTTTATCCTCATTGGAAATCCATTCATTCTATACATTCTCTTTCGCCGCCTGAAATTCACAAGGCGCAACAGCTTTCTTGCCGGCCTAACCGCGGCGCAGGTCAGCGAATTCGGCTTCGTCCTGTTGTTCGCAGGCCGCCGTGCAGGACACCTTGAAAGCAACGAAGTGGCCATTTTCACCGCCGTAGCAAT
>CAZXFC010000002.1:34372-47990 GCA_964640425.1 uncultured Candidatus Saccharibacteria bacterium
ATTTTTACATCCTCTTATCTCATCTCATACAACGAACAGATCTATCGCCGTCTTTTACCTTTCTTCAGATTGTTCGGGCCGGACAAACATGTTCAATCCGACGCTTTAAACGAAAGCCACGATGTCTGGATCGTAGGATACCACCGCATCGGCATGAAAGTCGCTGAAGTCATGACAGACCTCCGGAAAAATTTCTCGGTGATAGATTTTGATCCCGGAGCCGTCGCGCGGCTGCGCGAAGCGAATATCCCCTTTTATTTCGGCGATATTGCCGATGTTGAATTTTTGGAAAGCCTCCGGATCGCGGACAGTAAGCTGATAATCATGACCATACCGGCTGTTGATGACCAAATAAATCTTATCGATTTTATGCGCAAATCGGGCAGCAAAGCCCTCATCATCGCCAATGCCTACCACAGGTCCGATGCCGAGATTCTCTATGCCAAAGGGGCCGGATTTGTCATGATGCCGCATTTTTTGGGCGGGCACTGGATAGCAAAAATATTACGCAGCGAAAAATGGACTACGGAAACGCTTACCGGCCTGAGAACACAGCAAGAAAGCATGCTAAACACCTGAATATATGGTCAATGATCTGTTCATTTTCACGGTAGCCCTGCTCCTTGTAATAAAGGGCGCAACCTTTTCCACGAGGTATGCGGCGCGTTTGGCGGACAGCCTTAGGCTTTCAAAATATGCGGTCGCATTCATATTTATTGCCGTAGTAGGGGTCCTCCCGGAAGCTTTCATTTCAATAAGCTCAGCACTAAAAGGCATCCCTTCTTTCGGCCTGTCGGTTATTTTCGGATCAAACATTGCCGACCTTACGTTATTATTTGCAGTCATCATATTCCTGACAAGGCACGAAATAAAAGTCGAGAGCAATATAATAAGGCACGAAATCTTTCCTTTCCTGATGCTGTTGCCGATAGTTTTGGGTTTGGACGGACATTATTCCAGGCTGGACGGAGCGGCTTTGATCATAGCCGGAGCTATTTTTTATTACGTTTCTTTCAGGGACGGGGTCGACGGCTCCATCCCTGCCGGAGATGGCCACAAAATCAAGAATTTATTTTTACTGCTCTTTAGCATGGCCGTATTGTTGGTCGGGGCGCACTTTACGGTCTCTTCCGTCACTTCCATCGCCGGATATATCGGTATAAGCCCTGTCCTTATTGGAATGTTCGTCGTAGGACTCGGAACCACCATGCCGGAATTATTTTTCTCAATTAAGTCTATAAAAAAACAGGATGACTCATTGGCCATCGGCGATATCCTCGGGACAGTTCTCACGGACGCAACCATCCTTGTCGGGCTCATGGCGCTTATTATCCCGTTTACTTTCCCGAAAAGAATCATTTATGTGACCGGATTTTTCATGGTCGCCGCCGCCTTTATCCTCTTTCACTGCATGCGTACCGGACGCAAACTTTCAAAAAAAGAAGCTTTCATGCTTTTGACATTCTGGGTACTGTTCGCTGCGGTAGAATTTATCGTCAATCAATAAAAGCGCAGGTGGATTTAAAAAAGCAATAAAATACGATATTATAAGGCAATATGAAAGTATTGCTTTATAATTTTTTAACCCGCAAAAAAAAGGTTTTTAAACCGTTAAAGAAGGGGCGCGTGGGACTCTACACCTGCGGACCGACGGTTTACAACTATCCGCATATCGGCAATTACCGTGCTTATGTTTTTGAAGATGTTTTGCGGCGAACACTTGAATATGCCGGGTACGAAGTGAAGCACATTATGAATATTACGGATGTTGATGACAAAACTATCAGAGATTCGCAGGCTGCAGGAAAAACACTCAAGGATTTTACGAACTTTTACGCCGAGGCATTCTTCCGAGACCTGAAAAAATTGAATATTGAAGAAGCCTCCAAATATCCCACGGCCACGGGCCATATCAAAAAAATGATTTCAATCATCAATATTCTTTTAAAAAAAGCTGTTGCTTATAAAAGCGGTGATGGGATTTATTTTGATATTTCAAAATTTAAAAAATATGGAAGATTATCCCGGCTAAAAAAGCGCGAGATAAAAGTCGGCGCGCGGATAGCCGCCGATGAATACGAAAAAAGCAGCGCCCAGGATTTTGTTCTCTGGAAAGCGGAGAAGCCGGGCGAGCCGTCATGGCCCGCGAAATTTGGCGCGGGGCGCTCCGCCTTTCTTTTGGCGGGCAGGCCCGGATGGCACATCGAATGCTCCGCCATGTCCGTAAAATATCTTGGGCAGCCATTCGACATCCACGCCGGAGGGATAGATCTCCTCTTTCCTCATCACGAGAACGAGGTTGCGCAGTCGGAAGCCGCAACCGGAAAAAAATTCGTGAAATATTTTTTGGAAGGAGAGCATTTGTTGGTTGACGGTAAAAAAATGTCCAAGTCTTTGGGAAACATTTTCACTCTCCGAGATATAACTGACAAGAATTTAAATCCCCTCGCCTTCCGGTACTTGACGCTCTCGGCGCACTACCGCAAACAGCTCAACTTCACGTGGGATTCTTTGCGCGGAGCGCAAACCTCTCTAAATAGATTAAAAGAATTTATACTCGATCTTCAGCGTCGGCAGCAAGCCCCGCAGGAACCCGCGTATTTTCCTGCTGGAAAATCGCTCGTCTCGCACCGTCGTGCTGCGAATGTTCCTGCAGGGCTTCTGCCGTCGGCTTCAGCATTTCAAAAGGCTGTCTTCGACGACTTAGACACGCCCAAAGCACTGGCCGTTGTCTGGAAACTAATCAATGATTACAACAAAACTCCGTGGAAATATGATGCCGGAGCCGTATTGAACGTCATTTTTGAGTTCGACAAGGTGCTGGCGCTCGGTTTGAAGGATATTAAGGAAGAATCGGTTTCGGAAGAAGTTGAGAAATTACTGCAAGAGCGGGAAAATGCCAGAAAATCGCGCGATTTTACTTCGGCAGATATTTTACGACAAAAAATCTACGACTTAGGCTGGGAAATCCAGGATACGCCGGATGGACCGCTTCTCAAAAAATTCTAAATTGTGCGACACGCTGTGCACTGCTTTTGCACTTTTACGGTTTGTTGCTTTTCTGATTCATGAATTCTAAAATTAAAATAATGGCGCAAATCCTCTCACCATTTTCAGCAGCCCGCATGCCTCCGCAACAGGTAGAGGCGGAAGTTTCTCTTTTGGGCTCAATTTTGCTCGACGGAGCAACAATGGATAAGATTGCCGACTCTCTTCGCGCGGAAGATTTCTATAAAAACGAGCATAATGCCATCTATGCCGCGATGGTTTCGCTTTTCAGCAGGCGAAAGCCGATAGACATTCTTTCGGTTTCGGACGCATTGAAAGAAGCCAAAAAACTGGACGCGGTTGGTGGACATTCTTATCTTGCGTCGCTCGTAAACAGCGTACCGACCGCCTCGAACGCCGCTTATTACGCTGAAATCGTGCGCAAAAAAAAGATATTGCGCGATCTTATCACGGTTTCGCAGGATATTTCCCAGCTGGGATATAAAGAAGAAGGTGACATTGACGAGCTTTTGGACGAAGCCGAAAAAAGAATTTTTGGCATAGCTCAAAAATCACTTACTAAGGGATTCGTGCCGATTGCCGGTATTTTGGAGCAAGCATGGGAAAGGATAGATAAACTCCACAAAGACCCGGGCGCGGGCGCCATCCGCGGGGTTCCGACCGGCTTCCGCGAATTGGACAATAAATTATCGGGCTTGCAAAAATCAGACCTTATAGTCCTTGCGGCGCGGCCATCGCTCGGTAAAACCGCCTTCGCGATGGACATCGCGCGGCACGCAGCGATGAACGAAAATATTTCCGTAGGGCTCTTTTCACTGGAAATGTCCAAAGACCAATTGATAGACAGACTCATCGCGGCCGAAGCGCACGTCGACCTTTGGAAGCTCCGCACAGGCAGGCTTTCATCGGAAGGAGACGACTTTGATCGCATCCGCGACGCCTTTGACAAACTTTCGCGGGCTCCCCTTTACATAGACGACGAGGCTTCAATGAACATTCTGCAAATGCGCGCCAAGGCGCGGCGCCTCCAGGCAGAGCGGGGATTGGATCTTATCATCGTGGACTATCTGCAGTTAATGGCGCCAAAACAGCACACCGACAACATGGTCCAGCAGATAACCGAAATTTCACGATCACTGAAAGTTTTGGCAAAAGAATTGAATGTCCCGGTTTTAGCGCTGTCCCAGCTTTCACGAGCCATTGAAAATCGCCCTAATAAGCGACCCCAGCTCTCCGACCTCCGCGATTCCGGAGCGATCGAACAGGACGCGGACGTTGTCATGTTCATCCATCGAGAAGACAAAGTAAAGGAAAATTCCGACAGGCCGAACGAAGCGGATATTTTGATAGAAAAACACAGAAACGGGCCTATCGGCAGAGTCACGCTCTACTTCAACCCCGAAAAAGCCAGCTTCTCTCCGATGGAAAGGCATTTTGAGAACTAAGGCAAAGAGACTGCGCTAACTTTACCTCTTTTATGCTAAAATAACTTCGATGGATTCGAATTTTTTTCATGTTTTGAGAAAATACTTGGAAAAGCTTCCGGGCGTTGGCCCGCGGCAGGCCAACCGCTATTTGTGGGCTATGGTGGATTTTTCAGAAGACGAGCAGCAAGACCTCGCACGCGCCATAGCGGAGCTGCCAAACCATCTAAGGCGCTGCACATCATGCTGGCGCGCTTTCAGCGTAAAATCTTCTCCGCTTGCAGCAAAACATGAAAAAAATTGTTCATTCTGCGTGGGGACCTCAAAACGCGATAATACCAAGATAATGGTCGTGGAAAAAGACAATGATCTTTTAAATATCGAACGCTCCGGCGCTTATCATGGCATCTACCATGTTTTAGGAGGCATGATCGATCCATTGGACGAGAATCCGATAGTGCGGGAAAGAATTAAGAAATTGTATGAGAGGTTGAATGGCCCCAAAAGTCCGAAACTAAGTTTAGGCCAAGAAACTGGCCTAAACTTAGTTTCGGACAAATCGGCTGAAGTCATTCTTGCTCTCTCCCCCACCAAAATGGGAGAATTCACGTCCAACTATATCGCGAAGGTTTTAGAGCCCTTATCTCCAAAAATTACGCGCCTGGCACGGGGTCTTTCGACCGGCGTCGAGCTCGAATACGCAGATGAAATGACCCTTCACCACGCTCTTGACAATAGGCGGTAGTTTTGCTTAAATTCAACCAGACAAAATAAAAAAAGGAGTGCTAATGACGCTGGAAATCGAATCTAGAAACGGCGATACAAAAGTCGTAACGCCTTACCGGTTTGATTTTAATAACGAGACCAAAACAGCAACCGTAAAGCTCACAAGACAATCCAAAGAATTGAAATGCGTTGAAGTAAGCAGAAGAATAACCGAGCATGGCATCATATACAGCGGCACGCTGATAGACCTTGAACACGCTGAAGCAAAACGGAGATTTTATCTCTTTTTATAAATTATAGAGACAATATCTTGACCATGGTCACCGGCTGCCGGTGGCCTTTTTTGTTGCGATAGCGGGTCTTTGAATGATATTTGTATGTAATAACTTTCGGCAGGCGTTTTTGCTCAACTAGTTCCGCGGATACTTTTTGCCCGGCCAAATACGGCTTCCCGACTTCCACTTTATCGCCGTCAACCAATAGGAGCACTTTATCGAAAGACAAACTACCTCCCGAGCCGCCCTCAAGCTTTTCCACCTGTATTTTTTGTCCTTCGGAAACAAGATACTGCTTTCCGCCGGTCTCGATTACGGCTAATTTCATATAAAACCCAGTTTAGCGCAATTATAAAAAAAAGCAACATTAAAAGCGCTGCTTGAAGCAGCGCTCATTTTACCAAATAACCACCCTCTCGCTTTCCGGCTTCCACATTTTGTCGCTTTTCTCAAGCGTGAAAGCTTCGTAGAATTCATTCATATTCGAAAACGGGATATTTACACGAAACTTTGACGGCGAGTGAGGGTCAGTGGCCACCTGCATTCTCAAGTAACTGTCTCTTGCGTACCCCCGCTCGGCTTGAGCGGCTCCCAGAAAAAATCTCTGTTCAGGAGTGAATCCGTCTATTGCATACCGCCGCTTTCCCTCCAAGGCCTTTTGGTAAGCATAATAAGCTATCACCAGCCCGCCAAGATCGGCGATGTTTTCACCGACCGTAAGCTTGCCGTTGATGCGCAATCCGGGCAAAACCTCACACCGGTTGTATTGCCCGATGAGTTTTTTTGCTTTTCCGTCAAAAAATTTCCTGTCCGCTTTGCCCCACCAGTTTTTCATTTCGCCGTTTTTGTTGAACTTGCTTCCCTGGTCGTCAAACCCGTGCGTAAGCTCATGCCCTATAACCGCGCCTATTCCGCCGTAATTTACGGCATCGTCCGCGTCAGGACTAAAAAAGGGCGGCTGCATAATTCCTGCCGGAAAAACGATCTCGTTAAAAAGGAAATTGTTGTAAGCATTTACGGTCGGCGGCGTCATTCCCCATTCTTTTTTATCCGGCTTCTTGCCGATTTTCTTCATTTCTTTTTCAAATTCAAATCTGTACGCGCTTACATGATTCTCCAAATAGGAATCCCGGGAGACAGCCACTTTCTTGTAACTTTTCCATTTATCCGGATAGGCGAGCTTTCGGGAAAACGCGTGAAGCTTCTCCAGCGCTTTTTTCTTGGTCGCTTCGCTCATCCAGTCGAGACTCTTGATCCTTTCCCGGTATGCGGATATCAGGTTGTCCACCAAGTCGTTGATCTCTTTTTTTGCCCGCCCGCCGAAATGCTTTGCCACATAAAGCTCGCCCAGCGCTTCGCCCAATGAAGAGTCAATTTCAGAAACAACGCGCCTCCAGCGCGGCTTTATCTTTTTTGTTCCGGATAGTACTTTGCCGTAAAACCTGAAAGATGCCAGGGCAAATTCTTCGTCAAGATATCCCGCAAAAGAATTAATTACTTTCCATTTGAGATAATTTTTCCAGTCATCTAAAGATATTTCCGCAAGCATTTTACCAGCCTCCTTCATATATAGGGGCTGAGATACGATAATATCTTCTTTTGACGCCGCGCCGATGGCCAAAAAATAATCCTTCCACTTGATTTGCGGTGCAAGGCTCGAAAGGCCCGAAACAGGCATCTTGTTGTATTGTTTTTCATAGTCTCTGCGCTCAACCCGGGTCATTGAAGCTTCAGCCATTCTGGTTTCCATACCCATAATCGAAGCGCAGATTTTTTTCACCGGAATATCTTTGCCCATTGAAAGCTTGAGCATGCGTTCCATAAATTTAAGGTATTCCGCCCTGATATGCACGGATTTTTTATCAAGCTTCAGGTAATAATCGCGGTCCGGGAGACCGATGCCGCCCTGCTCAAAATATAGCCTCATGATATTTTTATTTTTCATGTCCTGCCCGACTCCGACGGACCAGAGAGGGCGCACGCCGAGACCGCGCAGTTTTGCAGAATGCAAGACGATATCATCTTTGTTATTGGCCGCGTCTATCATGTCAAAGTATTTTAAAAGCGGCTTCGGGCCGTCTTTTTTCAATTTCGCTCCGTCCATTCCGGACAAATAAAAATCGCGCAATTTTTGAAGGTTTGATCCATGTCCGGCTTTTTTCTTTGCGACATCTTTCATTATTGAGTGCAGTGCCGTAACGCTGGATTTACGCAAAACATCAAACGAGCCCCATCGGCTTTCCTCTTCCGGTATGGCATTTTTTTTGAACCATCCTCCGTTCGCAAATTGAAAAAAATCATCCTGCGGGCGCACGGACTTATCAAGATTTCTTACGTCAAATCCCCAATTTTTATGTTTGTTTGGCATAATTCCACTTCCTTATTCTGCGTCCTAGACTACTCCAATTCCTCCGGCTTTTCAAGTAAGCTCAAGTCCGACTCAATGCCTTTGCCGGTTATCCGCATTACGTCCTTGTCTATTTTTTTAAATTCTTTGGACGCGCTATTGTACGCGGAAACCGTGGTCCCCAAATTCTTGCCTATCTTCTGCATAAAATCTTCGTAGGTCATCATGTGCCTGCCAAGATCTTCAACGCGCACACGTATCTCTTTTGCCGACTCTTCAATCTGCAATGCTTTTAAACCCTGAAGCACAGTTTGCAAATAAGCCAAAAATGACGTCGGCGAGACGATAATAACGCGCTTTTCCTTGAACGCGTATTCGATAAGGTCGCGGGTGTTTACTTTTACGGCACCGACTTGGGCAACCAAAAGGTCGTAATAGATCGCCTCGTGCGGGATGAACATGAACGCAAAATCCATCGTACCCTCTTCCGGCTTCACATATTTCGCGGTCTCGTCTATCCGGTTTTTCAAATCTTGTTTAAAAAGCTTCTCCAGGCGCTCACGCTCCGCCTGGTCTTTTTCTTCCACGAGGCGATTATAATTTTCAATCGAAAACTTGGAATCAATGGGAATTATTTTGTCTTTTACGAAAACTACCGCGTCAACGATGGTCGCGTCCTTGAAGGGATGCTGCATTTGGTAGCTCCCTGGCGGCAAAACATTTTTGAGCAGCGTTTCCAGATAATATTCCCCCAAAATTCCGCGCTGTTTCGGGTTTTTCAAAATATCCTGCAAATTCTGAAGCTGGTCCGTAAATCCGACAACCTGCCTGTTGGTTTCATCGAGCTTGGTTAGGCGCTCCGTCACATCTCTAACCAATTTCGCCGATTCTCCGAACTGGTGCTGCATTATCTTCGTCGACTCCCCCATTTTGTGATCTACCGCGTTCCTTAATTCATTTAACTGGTTCTGCAGCATCAAAAACGCCTGGTTCTCTTTTTCGTTGCCGTCAGTACTGATGTTTTTTCTAGTCAAAAAATATACTAACACCATTCCGACGGCTACTCCGAAACCGACAGCCAATATTAAATAGAATCCGCTCACCCCGTTAGAAAATTTATATCAAATAATATACCGACATGGACTTCTGCCGGTACTGTATGCGTATTACCATAATTTACTATTGAAAATTTTCCTACGGGGCTCATGAATAAAGTTTAGCATAAGCGTTACGACTGAAAAATAGGCAAAATACGACAAACCCCCGCCGCAAAGGCTGAGGGGTTTTGTCGGCAAAGTCCGGCATCTGCCACACTTAGCATTAAATCTCGAATGGCTGTCCCAGCAACGGCCAACCATCTGCCTACGCGGACTCTGCACCTTTATTAAATCCGTCTTTAATGAAAATTGGATTAAAGAGCGTTTATTCCCTGTTTTTTCCAAATAAAAAACGCGGTGCGCTGACCGCGTTTTTCTTGCGTGAAAAATCCTCCTTATTTCAAATTTACCGCCCAATAGGGCATGAACCTTTGCTCGAAAACATCGCTGAAATCCTCGCTTCGGGAACAGGAAAGCGCCGCAAGCTCTTTGCAAATAAGAAGAAAAGTGTACTCTCCGCATTTGTTAATGCCCATTGTTTCTGCCCGCACAAAATCCAGATGCAGACAGTTAATTTCCACGATATTATCCTCCGATAATCGCGATCTCCAGGAGCGTTTTTCTTCCGGACCGGGTCTCACAAAATCCCAGAAATCCCCGCGATATAATGTTTTATGCTTTGGCGGAACAGGCGGGCGCAATGAACGCGGCTTTGGCGGTATCGGCGGTTCAGGCCGCGGAGACTTATCCGGTCCCTGATCCGACAGAGCATTTCCTCCTTTTACGTCCACCTCAACATTCGGGTCGCGTTTCGTCAGATTGCGAAACGGTTCCGGCAGCAGATCGGGCCTGTCTTTGAATAGCTCCGTAAATTTTTTGCCCAAAAGCTCCGAGATGCGCCCGTATTTCTGTCCTTTTTGCTCGAATTCCAATTTGTAAACCATTGGTTCGATGTTCGATTTTGTGAACTGTTCCAAAACATCAATGAATACCGACATCTGTTCGTCCCATTCAAACGTAAGACGATCTGCGGTCAGCTTGCAAAAAGGCACCAAAATAGATCCCTCGATGTAACCCTTGGACCATGGAATCCAGATATCCTCGCATATCTGCTCTTTAAAAAGCAGATTTTTCAGGGCAAAACCGTAATTTCTATGCAGTATTGTAATCTTCGGATAATCAATTGACTTCTGAGATTGATAAAGATCAAATTCCACCGGGCCGTATCTTGTGGATACTTTCTGAATGCCGATCCGGGAACCGCGAAAATATCTGGCTTCAACAGTCTCCTTTTTGGAAGGCCTGCCATTTTCATTAATCCTCTGGATTTGCACGACGGTTTTTGTTTTTGCTAAAACATCATTGAAGGAATCGAGCAATTCTTCGCGGATGTTTTCGATCGTCGCCGGTCGAAATGCCTTTTCGTCCACTTTTTTGAGCCGGACCATTGCAGACACCTCAAATCCTGCCTTGGAAGTGATCCTGCCGGCCCAGAACTCTTCGCAATAAAGGTGCGCCTGCCTTTCCCCTTCCAGTTCCGGTTTTACGATGGTATAAACCTTGAACGTATCTTTTGGATCTAAAGTGTCGCGCGTAATTAATTCAGTCTCTTTGGCTATACCAATACCCGCAAAATTACCTATGCCTTTTTCACCCAACTTATCGGTAGGTTTGATGCTGGTTCCAACCTTATCGAACTTCAGCATCAATTCTTCCTTGCTGGCACCCAGCCCGTTGTCAAAAACCTCAATGAACCTGTCTTTAGCGTTGATCAGCACAAAGATATTCTTTGCTGATTTATCAAGCGCATTTTGAACGCATTCTCTAATGACTTTTTTTGTTTCGTTGTAGTGCGCCGCTAAATATATCAGGATATTTCCGCCGGTAAAATTGATCGGGATCCTTTCCATTATTTAACCTCCAATTTTCCTTCTTCGATAGATAACTGCCTGGACCGTTCGCTTACCATTGGCACGACTATTTCGTAAAATTGGTTCCATTTGGGTCCCATTTTTTCTCTGAACAACGCTCTCGCCTCTGCCGGCCCTGCAAGAAATTTTTCCAGGATTCCGGAAAGAGAAGCAATGTATTGTTCGGCAAAGAAAACCTGGATCAGCCATTCCAGCTGATCCCCGCATTTCGTGATCTGACTTTCATTTTTTCTCAGCTCTTCGTCCGACTGCACCCGCCCATCATCGCTGAAAACCCCGGGAAATTTTTGCGAAAGCATTTCGCGGTATTTCCCTTTAGGCTCAACACCCAAAAGCCAAGTTTGGTACGTGGTACGAGGCGCACCAAGCGATTTTGCCGCTTCGGTTTTGTTGAATTTGTTTTCAAATTGGTAATTTGCCAGGGCTTGCCGCAATCTGTTCATTTCTGCACCTCCTTATATTTAAAAAATTTCTTCGCAAAATCTACCACAAAACTCTTTTTTTGTAAAGAGTTCTTCATCCGCCGTTCATTTAATGGTAGATTTGACTATTGAAATGTTCTCGAGTTAAAATCTCAATATGGAATCATCAGACGCACTAAAAAATTTCGCTGACTTAAAAAGAGGAATTTTGGCCAAGGAATTAAGTCGGCAATCGGAAACTTTAAAAAGTAGATTTGAAGACGTCCCAAACGGGCAGTTCCCGAGCAAATTGCCTAATATCGATTCGATTTCGATAATGTCGGCTGGAGAGGGTGCGGCAAAGGAACTCCAGGTAGTTCTTTTTTATAAAAATAAATTCAATAAGGACGTTCACTCTACCATCGCCATAGACAGGAACGGTCTTTTCGATGGTGACTATCCGGATTTGAAAATAGATAAGGACGTATTAAAAAATGAAATTTTCGGCCTTATCGAAAGGATCAGCTCGGGCTTTTGGAAAAAAACTGCCATTGAAATACTGCCGGAAAAAGACGCCGGCCCGGAAAGGCAAATCGATGGAATTGGCAAAGTCGAAGGCAAGCCGAGCCTTCCTGATCCGGAACGTTTTCCGTTTATGGAAAATCAACCAAGATCGCTTTTTGGGTTCGTAAATGAGCAAGATGGCTTCAACGGCTACCGCGGTACTGTTTTTCCCAAAGCAATAATTCTGGAAAACGAGCGTAAAGGCAACGCGGTGTTTATTGTTGATCTGCCGGAACCGATCAACGTTGATGAAAAAATATTTGATTCTTTGCCATCGGCTCGGTTTACAAAATCGGAGAGCGACGCAATTTTGGATAAATACTGGAAGCCTTTCGCGGATAAAGCAAAAACAAAAAAAGAACTTACGGCGCTAGGCGCGGAAAGAATAATCCACTCGCAGAACACGTGGAAAGAAAAACTTCAACAGGCTATCGACAAGCGGGCTTAGGTAGCTATTTTGTCGACATCTTATATTTTATATCGGTCTCGCCGATGATTTTAAAGCCTAACTCTTTATATAAATTGACTGCGGGATTTTGCTTCAAAACCTGCAAACTCACCGGTTTATTTTTATTGATAAGATCCTTTATAATTTTTTGGCCAAATCCTTTGTTTTGAAATTCCGGAAATAATTCAATATGGTCCAATGCTATTGAATCCTCGTTTTCCAACACCCTAAGAACTCCGGCGTCTCTGCCGTCAATTTGGATAATCTTGTCCAAACCATCGGTAAATTTACTTTTCATATCCTCTTTTTCATAAACTTCATCCCAGCCCCTGATTTTCTCAACGTATTTCCGCATATTTGTTTTATTTAATTCAAAAACAAAATCAAAATCCTCATCGGTTGATTTTCGAAAAGAAATTACGAACTCGTTTTCATTGTTCTCCATATTATTGGTGCTCCCACCGGGATTTGTTCCGATAGCAGGGCTATCGAGAATCCGCGATTACTTATTTATTTTTATAATGAATATCGATTTTTTCAGAAATTTTTGGTCCCATCGGGATTTGAACCCGAGTTCCACGGATGAGAACCGTGTGTCCTAGACCAGGCTAGACGATGAGACCACATTAGCTCTTGCAGGCGCCTGACTAAATTATCTGTTGCTCCCGCGTAATAACGGTTGTCGATTTCGGACTGCAATATATACGTATAAAATTGTGCCATAATTTTGTAAAAATGAGAAGCACGATCGCTTTCGTGACATTTAAATCTTTCATTTTTCCTCCTCTGAATTTTTATTATCAAAAGAACTATCCATTCTGAGGTTTCGTCGCAATTACCAGGACTTGATCGTCTTTTTCTTGGTATCGAGCTCAACAACTACATCACACTGCAACTCATACCCAATAGCTCTCAAATTCACATCAATCAAGTTCCCGTATTTTGCAACCTCAACCTCAATTTCAACCTCGTGCCAGCCATGCCAGCCATGGTCGCAGCACAACCACTTAAATGGAACTTTTACTTTCATGCCGATCCCCTTTCTTTTTGGAATTTTTTCTTCAAAGAAGGAGAGGCCTGTGGGAGCAATAGTTCCGCGCGTCGCCTCAGCTATTATCCCCCGTCAAAATTTACTTTCGCCACTTGGTTGTCCGACAACCAAGTGAAATAAACTTTGATGGAAGCCGGAAGTGCGTTGACTTCCGTCTTTTCCCCTTAATTTATCGCCAGTTTGCGTTCGCAAACCTCGCTTACGCGAGAGCTTTCAGCCTCTAACTTTTATGGCTTGGCGTGTTGCAATCCTCGACGCTAGTCGGGACTCCCCGTCTCAAACGGGGCCAGGCCCAGGCAACTTTCCGCGCAGTCAGGCGGGGAATTTCTGCGCGCTGCTTCTCCG
>CAZXFC010000002.1:48107-48345 GCA_964640425.1 uncultured Candidatus Saccharibacteria bacterium
TTTGCACTCTCAGAACTTCAAAAGAAAATAGTTTACAAAGAGCGTTTAAACTCTTCGTAGCTTGTTCCTTCGGGAAGTTCCGCGAGCCGTGCTACGAGCCGGAGCGGGCTATTGCTTTCCACTTTCCAGTGTTTGCAATACCACTCCGCATCAAGCATCGCGTTCCAGAACACATGGAAGTATCGCCTAAGAATCAGCGTGATTAACAAAAACCACATTTTTTCTTTAGCGAGCTTTT
>CAZXFC010000003.1:0-6304 GCA_964640425.1 uncultured Candidatus Saccharibacteria bacterium
AGCCTTAGGAGCTGGTGGGGCAACCCGTGGGAGTTCAAATCTCCCCCTCGGCACAGATTTGAAATGAAATAAAATGGGTTCAAATTTATGAAATTTTATGTTTATATATTAAAATTGAAAAATTGATTGATAATGCGGCCATGGTTTAGTGGTAGAATGGGTCCTTGCCAAGGACTCGACGCGAGTTCGATTCTCGCTGGCCGCACACTATTGGACTTTTCGCGCTTTCGCGCATCAATCTCCGTTTCTATTTTAGAAATCATTGCCCGCCGTAGCTTTCGCGAAGGAGGGTATGAGGAAATGGAAGTTTTTGTTGCTGAAAAATAAAATTTTCTGAAAAAGAAACGATTTTTGATTAGTAGGTGACGGGTTCTAACACAGATAATAAAAATAAGGACTCCTACGCAAGGAGCCCTCGTTTTGAAAGTTATTTTATCTTTACTACTTCTCTTTTTTCGCCATTTACGAGAAAAACTAAATCGCCTTTTTCCAGCTTCACAAATCCGCCATATTGGCATTTCAAAGCAAACTCGAGTTTCTCCGACTTCATATTTTTAAGCATGTTTTCTCTGTTGCGGACGGCGTCTTTTGAGAGTTTTGTTTTTTCTTTTTTTGTCTCCTCTCGAACTTCATCCGCGGTGTAGATTTTGGTGCCGATATTGTAATATCTGCTTTTGTTTACCGGATTACTTTCTGCCTTGACAGGCTTTTTGCCTTTGTCGGCGACGCTGGTTATTAAAATGTCAAAGAATCTTACGCCGAAAGCGGCTTCCGGTACATTTAACTTCAATACATCTCTGCTTTTAACCTCCACAACTTCGTTTTCAGGAAACAGAAGCCCAGGAACATTAAACTCCGCGTACATCTTTTTGCTAACCATAGCCATTTTCTCCTTTTTACAGTGTGCTAATTAATCCATATCATACAATATAATTTTTGTAAATAGCTGTCACAATTTTAAAAAGGTATTTTTTGTTTTGTGTGCCTGGGGCGGGAGTCGGACCCGCACGAGCGTAAAGCTCACAACATCTTAAGTGTTGCGTGTCTGCCAGTTTCACCACCCAGGCGTTTATGTTTTCCTTTTCTGCCGCGGTGCGTCGGTTTGAGGCTATGGCATTCCAACATGAGAATAGCAAATGGGAAACGCAAATGCAATAAAGTGAATAGCGTATGCCGCATGACAATTGTGATCCAAACAAAAAAACAACCCTGTTCCGACAAAATCGCGAACCGGGCTGTTTTTGTATTTAAATCGGCTATTTGTCCTTATAGTCCTCCTACCGTGACTGGTATCGTCTGGCCTCCTACTCCAAAAGTGGAAATAAGCGCAAGCACCAAGCCCCAGATGGCAATCATTGCGGCGAGCGCAATAAGGCCCCAGATGATGTAAGCTCTGCCCGTAGCCGCTTTTTCTTCATCTCCTCCGGCAGTCAAGTAAGTTATTACACCGTATAGGAACACGACAGTCGCCAATATAAGCAGAATCGGGATTATCAGGTTGAGCAGGGTCTCGATGACTCCGAGAATGGATGTAAGGTCTGCGGCAAATGCCATGAGAGGAGCGGCAGCCGCAACAGAAACCGCAATCCTTATTAAAGTCTTTGTATTCATATTTATGTTTAAATTAATTTTCTAAATCGACCAAGGCAAAGTCGTAAACGCGCTTAGCCATAAGGTCATTATAACTTCTTTTTCATTGGGTGCAAAGGGGATATTCAAGACCCTCAATATATGAAAGGTATAACTGCCAAATATAGGATAAGATCCAATGCCATCAGCGCGTAAATATGCCTGTTTTGCAGATTCCCGAACAATATCTCCGATAAATAAATAAGCAGGAATGGGGTCAATAGGTACCCGAACAGAAGCGCCGGAAAATAATGGTAAATGTAAATCGGACGCGAGATCAGAAAAAATGGCAGATAATTCGCGAAAAAGCTCCCGAAAAGGAATAAAAGCTTGGGGGAGCGGTCGCGCGCCAGCAGGTAAAGCGATATTACTATGGAAACAAAAGCGGCAGTCCAAGAAAAAACATTAGGGGATAGTTTAATGATATCTTTGCCGCTGTTCCACAAAACCGGGCCGTCGTACGAGAGAGGCCATTGCCATGGACGGCTTTGGGCGGGATGATGCTCGCGGATGGAAATTTGTGCATGTAGCATTTTTTTCTGAATTTCGTATATATTTTTCACCCGGCCGGCGCCGTAGAGAGTTAAAAAAATCCCGAAATACGCAGTTATGGCAAGGAAGGCGAGAATTATGAAATATTTTATTTTACCTTTTATTAAGAGCAGGATGAATCCGGAAGCCAGAAACGCAAGGCCGCTCCATTTTATCGAAGCCGCAAGGCCCATGGAGATCCCGGCAAGCATAAATAACAATATTTTCCATCTTCTATTTGATGAATCCAATGAAAGCCATAATAAGAGGACGCTCAAAAACCCAAAAAAAAGTATGTACGTGTCATATAGGATCAAGCGGGAATAAGTTATGAGAATGCCGTCAAATATAACGAAAATCCCGGGAAGGACGGCAAGAAGCACGCTGCCGTATATTTTTTTCGATAAAAGGTATATGACTCCGGCGAGAAGGGAGCCGGCAACGACCGTAACCAATCTTAAAGGAGCGTAAGGAAAATTACCGTAATTTTCGCCCGATATTATTTTTTGATCAAGCGCGTTAAATCCTGCCGTTTTAATGATGCCTGCGAAAATTAAGCGCATAAAAGGAGGGTGTATGTCTATGTCGGTTTCTCCTTTTATGGTTTGGATGCCGAAATTCGTGAAATAAGCCTCGTCGAATACCGGCTGCGGCGGGTACGAAAAGTAAGGAGTCCTTACCAAAAAAGCCAGGACAATTAGACCTGTTGCAATCAGATAATCGCGCTTAGATATAATATGCGTTTCCATAATATAAGTTAAAAATAAAAAACGCAACGACGGAAATCGAGGCGTTTTTTATTTTTAGTCTGGCAATTCGTCCTTATAGCCCTCCTACTGTTACCGGTATCGTTTGTCCTCCGACTCCGAAAGTAGAGATCAGCGCGAGCACCAAGCCCCAGATGGCTACCATTGCAAAGAGAGCAATAAGTCACCAGATAATGTAACCTCTTCCGACTTTGGCCTTCTCTTCGTCTCCCCCGGCTGTAATGTAAGTAATGACACCCCAAAGGAACACGACAGTGGCCAATATAAGCAGGATCGGAATGATCAGGTTGAGCAGAGTCTGGACGACTCCGAGAATGGATGTAATGTCTGCGGCAAAGGCCATGAGAGGAGCGGCAGACGCAACGGAAACCGCAATTCTTGTGAAAGTTTTTGTATTCATATTTATTTTAAATTAACCTTCTAATACTCGACCAAGGCAAAAGCCATGATTATATCGTATCATGAATACCAAAGAAAGTTATCAACAGGTCGGGTAGGATTTAGAGCGGTGCACTGGGAATACCCTGCCCGGGCAAACTAAATGTATTGGATACCGCCCAAACAAGACCCCAGATAGCAACCATTGCGAATAAGGCTATAATGCCCCAAATGATGTAAAATTTTCCCGTCTCGGCCTTAGTCTCATCTCCTCCCGCGGTCAGGTATGTAATTACGCCGTACAAAAAGACCGCCGTAGCCGTTATAAACAATAGCGGGATCAAATAGTCATTTATAATGTTGAACAAAACATCCAAGACACCCTCTATGTTATCAGCGGCAAAAACAAAATAAGGTGCCATGGATGAAGCAATGACCGTTATTCCTGTTTTGATTTTATTATTCATGGTTTTATTATACTTGAATTCGATTTATCCAAAAAGGGTGTTTGCCGCGGCGTATACCAGGCCCCACATGGCCAGCATGACGAATAATCCAATAAGCCCGTATATTATATAGTTTTTGCTTTCTGCCACCTTTTCCTCGTCACCTGCAGCCGCAAGATATAAGATCAATCCATACAAAAAGACCGCCGTGGCTATAACAAAAAGCACCGGCAGGGTCGCATTTAGCACGTTTCCTATCGCTCCAAATAGGCCCGAAAATGTTGTTCCTGTGTTTCCCATTGTTAAATATTTCCAAAAAAGTTCTCAAAAATCTTGATAATTACCTTTGTCGCCAGCATTATAAGAAGCCCTGATAGTCCCCAAATCATATGCCGTCTGCCTGTTGTGCGAGCTTCTTCATTCGCGGCTCCGGCAACGTATTCAATAACGCCATAGAGGAATAGTACCGTGGCGGCGACAAAAAAAAGCGTTGTCAGCGGATCTAGTATTTCCGCTATAACCACGTCAATTATCTCATATACGGATTTGGCGCCGGCCGCTAGCGGCACAAGCGCCAAAACCGCTGCCCAAATAAATTTCGGCATAAGGTGATATTTATAGTGAGCCCGGACCGGGAGGCACGCCTTGTCCGCCAACCTGGAACGTGGAAACCAGAGCAAGCACCAAACCCCAAACTGCAACCATTGCGAAAAGCCCGATAAGTCCCCAAATGATATAGCCCCTTCCGGCTTTGGCCTTCTCTTCGTCTCCCCCTGCCGTAATGTAGGTAATAACACCCCAAAGGAACACAACAGTGGCCAAGATCATCAAGATCGGGATGATCAGGTTTAAAATGACTTGTACGTTGCCGAGAATGGATTGAACTGTCGCGGCGAATACGAATACCGGCATTGCTGCTACAATTGAAAATGCGATTTTAGCTAAAGTTCTTTGATTCATATATTTTTATTAAATTTTCTAATTTTTTAGTCTCAAAACTTCTTACATACTCGACCTTTGAAGTTAATTTTTTAAAGCAAGGATGTGGCAAAGTTCACGACTGCGCTTCCGATGTAAACAGCCCCGACAATGATGGCCGTCCCGACAATTGTCCAGAAGAACATCGTCTTAGCTTTTTCGAGCTGCTGCTCGTTGCCGCGGGCGGTAACGAAGAGAAATCCCGAATAAACCAGGCCAATGGTCGCTAACGGCACGCCGATTATTTTCATCAGATCAGCAAGGCTTATGACTACCGTACCGAAATCTTCCGCGGCGATCGGGTTTGGAAAGAAAAAAGCGCCTGCCAGTATCGTTGGAAAAACCTCTGATCCTAAGGCTAATATAGCATAAATGGGTCTGGATAAGATGTGAATAGCTTTCATAGATTTTTTTACGCCCCAAACTTTGAATAAAATTCTACTATCGCGCTTGCAATAGCGTATGATCCCACAATAACGGCAGTGCCTATTATTGTGTACCAAAAAACGCTTTTGGCGCGCTTCAACTGTTCCTCGTTGCCTTGCGCGGTTACGAACAAAATGCCGGAATACACAAGGAAAATCGCCGCCAACGGCACCGCTATGGTGATAATTACCTCCGCTATGAGCAAGATAACTTCCGTAAAACTATTCGCATTGATTGGATTGGTGACCGCTTCCGCATGGACTATCATGTCAGTATTTTAGCGCACCGGCAGGATATTTGCATCCACAACTCCGATATGTCCGCATTAACAAAAAACGCCGGTGTATGCCGACGCTTATTCAGCGGACTATTACATATATTGATGACATAACTATTACTAGAAAGGAGAGCGCGTGCAAAGCGCTGAAACTTTGATTTTAAACGCGGTTTGATTCCGCACCACCTCATCTGTTACATCAGAGTCTTTATAGGAACAATATTGGGGAAGCGCCGAATTTATCACGTTCAAATTTTTCCGGAACATGCGCAATGCGTCATTAATTCTGCCGCCTTCATAAACGAGCGTGGACATTGATAAGTATGTCTGCCGGAACCCGCCGCGAGTATTTTGCGGCGTTATCGTACATTGGGTTTCGGCGCTGATATCTTGGACGAGCTCGTTTTGGCGCGAATAAACGGAAGGATTAAAACCGAAATTGATGTAATGGACAAAGTTGCATTTTCTTTCAAGATTGGCCGAAAAAACGGTTTTGAGCTTATTTTTATGCTCTCCCAACACATCTTTCATTGATTGTACGTCAGAAAGCACTATTCCGAATAGTATCCTGTGGGTTTTGACAGTTACCGAAGTTATTATCGGTTCATTTGCTGTTGCAAGAGCCGGCGCAAAAAACCAAAGCGCGCTTAAAAGCGGAATATATTTTTTCATTCTTTTCTCCTCCTCTGCTAAGAAGATAACACAATGAGCGGTTTTAGACAAGGATAAAGCCCGATTTGGACTTAATTACAGCCGCACGCGCCGCTGGCATTGGCGTGTACATGATCAATACCGCTAGAAGCGCAGTTTTGAAACCTAGTACTACCGGCTTCGCAAAATGCGCCTCCGCCAGCTCCGCAGCCTAATACAAT
>CAZXFC010000003.1:6314-23649 GCA_964640425.1 uncultured Candidatus Saccharibacteria bacterium
CAATGGTCCTTAGCTTATCCCAATTTGCGGGAGTTCGCGCGCTTGATAATGAAAAATCCGCCGCATTACCCGTTCCGTTGCATTGAGTTCCGCCATAATGACAGGAAATGCTTGGCGGATTTGAATTCAAGTTGCATGAATGCGAACCGCCATTGAGCTGGCTTGCGCTTGGTTGGCGCACGCTCAATCCTGCGGCGCTGGCTTGACTAATGACGCACGACACCATGCTGTTTACTGCTGAAGATACGCTGCCTGCATTGCATTTTAATCCTGTTTGCGAGGGTATAGGCGTAAGCGGGCCTCCAGGAGGAGGCGTAGTAGCGCTACTTACTGATGACCCAACAGCTTCGCATTCTTCAATGGATGCCCAACCGGCCGTAAACTTGCCGTTTGCCAAAGTGAAGATTATGGTATTTATGACCAAATAAGCTACAAAAGCGATAAGTATGCCGATGATACCGTTCCAGATGAGAGCCTTGCCTTTATCCCTTGTGCCTTGGTTGCCGGCGCTTACAAGTATCATTATTCCGCCCACGAGCAAAGCCACCACAAGTATGGGAAGAGCCAAGGCATATAGTGCATAATATACGATATTTTTCGCTAATGGCCATAAATCGCAGGGGGTACATATATCACAATCGACCAATAAAGCATTGGCATGCGGCGCCGCCCCCAAAAATACGACTACGAGAAGTAGAAATGTAATTTTTAAATAAATGTTTTTCAAGTTTTTATTATACGCCGGATAGTCAATTTTATTTAATAATACCATGTTTTTTTAACCAATCTATTTGCGCATTCCAGTTAGCTTCGGCGGGAGTACCCGGTTTTATATTTGTCGGCAATTTACCCTTATTTTCAATATAAAAGGAGCCCGCTTCCGCAAGCATTTCTGCGGGAGTAGAACCCGCGTAAGTATTTATGAAAGGTTCGCCATTCAAGTTTTGCGCTATTGTAAATATATTCAAAGCATCGATATCGCCGCCGGCATCTTGGAATTTATTAAATATCGCTCGATGGATCAACTCATGGTAGAGTAGGCGCGACGTTTCTTTCGTAGTCGAGCAAGCACAAATTACAACGGCTTCGGTTGATGGATGAAAAGAATTAAATCCTCCCAGGCCAAAATCAGATACGCCATAGTTTGAAAATATTGCGCTTGCCTCTGCCTCGGTCATTAATCCTTTTCCGACTACATTCTTAGTGGCCGCTTCCCTGACTTCCTGAATCTTGTCAGGAAACGACTCCTCAAATAACTGGTCGAATGTTGCTTTATCTACGATAAAAATGTTGGTCTTGTCGATATCTTGGCCGGCGGATCCTAAGTTGTTGATGTGCGCGTCAATGTCGTTTTGCAATGCATTCCAATTGGTGATATCCAAAAATGCGCCCTGTTGAACTTTTATGGTTGCTTGTCCAAATATTAAATCAGATTGACTTTCATCGAGTTGGATCGTTTCCAGTCCCTGAACAGGATCAATAAAATCACCAAAACTCAGCTCATCCAAGAATTCTCCATCATTTATCTCATTTGAGAGCAAATTATTTGTCGAAGGCGGCAGCGCGCAAGCTGAACAACTGCCCCCGACTCGCTCGCACTCTGCTTGAGTAGTAGTAACCATTCCATTTTTAGTGGCACAACTAACAAATCCTCCGGTAGGCGTAAGCGGGCCTCCAGGAGGAGGCGTAGTAGCGCTACTTACCGATGACCCAACAGCTTCGCATTCTTCAATGGATGCCCAACCGGCCGTAAACTTGCCGTTTGCCAAAGTGAAGATTATGGTATTTATGACCAAATAAGCTACAAAAGCGATAAGTATGCCGATGATACCGTTCCAGATGAGAGCCTTGCCTTTATCCCTTGTGCCTTGGTTGCCGGCGCTTACAAGTATCATTATTCCGCCCACGAGCAAAGCCACCACAAGTATGGGAAGAGCCAAGGCATATAGTGCATAATATACGATATTTTTCGCTAATGGCCATAAATCGCAGGGGGTACATATATCACAATCGACCAATAAAGCATTGGCATGCGGCGCCGCCCCCAAAAATACGACTACGAGAAGTAGAAATGTAATTTTTAAATAAATGTTTTTCAAGTTTTTATTATACGCCGGATAGTCAATTTTATTTAATTTTTTTGCTTAAATTTGGCCTTTGCCCTGTCAATTGACTCCCTAATGGTTCCTTTGCCCAGTGCCACGTCTTCAATGAGCGCCTGTAATATATTCTCGGATTTGTCAGGATCGGGATTCGGCCAGAGTTTGAGAGCCAAGTCGCTCGCGGCGAATATGGATTTTACAGAATCCCCCGCATAAGTGGCGAGGACGTCGCGGCGCGGAGAAACGTCATTTTTGGTTTTTGCATAATCTTCCGAAATGTTTTTAGTTGTGAGGTATTTAGCCAAATTCCAAGCCATTTGCTGTGTTTTTGAAGCTTTAGGCACGACTAGCGCATAAAGTATTCCCGACGTTACCGCAGGAGAGCTTGCTGAAAGCTGAGGAAGGGGAGCAAGAGAGAAATTAAGATGTGGATTTTTTGCTTTTATTATATCCAAGTCGCGATTGGAGCCGAAGTACATAGCTACCTTGCCGGCCGCGAACATATCGCGTGAATCGGGAAGAGCCGCGGACCAACTTTGCGCTACTTTTGCCGGATTCGCGAAATCGGAGAAAAATAGCAGCGCGGATTCCGCCGGTCGCTGTGAAGTATTTTTGAATCCGGCGGGCGTATCTCCCAGCATGATCTCGCCTGTCGGCGTGAAAATATAATCCCCGGATTGCATAAAAAGCGCCGCAAGGATCGTTGTGGCATTTTTGATGTTCGAAGCCCTTCCCAAAGCTGCGCCGGAAATCAAAATATTTCCTGATTCGTCTTTTCTCGTCATTGTCCGCGCAATATTAATTACTTCCGTCCAGGTTACAGGAGGCAGAGTCACAAAATTTTCATTGAAAATATCTTTGTTGTAATAAAGCATCAGCGTCTCGGCGTAAATGGGAATGCCCAAAACTTCATTTTTGGGGCCGAGGAAGGTTCGCGCGGCATCGATGAATTGCTGGCTTATCTCGCGTTCGGTAAGCGTGGCTGCGGGGGCGGCTGACAGCTTGTCTTTGTGTTTTTTAAAAAAATCCGAAGGAAAAATGATAACATCAGGAGATTCTCCGCGGGCAATGGCATTCAAGAGATCCTCTTCAAAAGTCGGAAGATTTTTTTTCGAGTACTTGACCATGGCGCCCCGGTAAACCTGCCCGAAGCTATGAAATGCTTTGGAGAAAGGAGTTTCGTCTTCAAATCCCCACATCACAAGGGTTCCTGCGCTGGAATATCTTTCACGGAGTCCCGGGAGGAATCCGGTGATGATCATAATTGCTATGGTCACGAGGATGATAGCCCCTACGATAAGCCAGACTTGAAGCATGGACATATTCTGCATACTATTGTTTTTTTATGAATATTAATCCGTAATGGTGGCTGCCGGCGGTGAATTCTTTCTCGAGATTGAGGCCGTGCTCGGTTACGGTTTTTTTTATTTCTTCTTTATTTACGGCTGATGACGGGATGGGATGCGATGCATCGCCGTCATTCCATTCAATTGCCAAAAGGCTTCCTCCCGGACGGAGAATTCTTACGGCTTCGTTGAGAACAGCATTTTGGTTCGGCGCCTGGAAAAGAATATTGGCTACCAGAACTTTATCCATGCTCATGTCGCGGAGTCCCGAACCGCGTTCGGTTTCAAGATCGGCGCGCGTAGGTTCCACATTAAATAAATGAAAAAGCTTGATTTTGGCGCGGGTAGCTTCCAGGGCCTCCAGTCTTATGTCTAAGGCGTAAATTTTGCCGTTGGGGCCCACGCGTTGTCCCAAAGGTACAATATAAAATCCGGGTCCGCAGCCGAAATCAGCTATTTTTTCACCGGGCCTTACGTCCCAATTTTGCAATACTTGTTCCGGGTTCAAAAATCCTTCAAGCGCCATATGAGAATATTTTAGCAATTTTTTTCTAACCGAAATAGCCCATTGACAACTGTAATGTGAATATGTTATGAATATGTCCAGGAATTGACAAGGGTATAAATGTGCTGTGCCGACGCAATCGGACTGACGCAAGATAAAAGAAGGAGAAAATATGAAAAGGATTGGTATGTTTTTGGTTTCGGCGCTGTTTGGGTTAATGACAATGGCAGGATGCGGAAAGGTAAATCCGGACGCCGGAACAGAAGCAGTACTCACTGCAAAGCCATGGTTTTTTGGGAGCGGCGGCATTGATCCGGTGCCCGTGAAGCCGGGTTTAAAATGGGTAGCTGTGACGACAAGTGCAGTTTATATCAACATGCAACCACGATTATTCATGATTCACTTTGATGATTTCATGTCTAGCGACGGCGTGCCGCTCGATTTTGACGTGGCTCTTAGATTGAGAATTACCGATTCTGTCAAAATGGTAGATAAATTCGGCGTGAATTCAGTTAGCCTAAACATAGGCGGAAAAGAGTATGGGTACCCCGTGTGGTACGTGAACAATGTGCATAAGAATTTGGAAAACGCCGTTCGGCAAGCTGTTCGCAAGCACGGCATGAACGAAACCGCAATCAGTACTGTCGCGATTGATGAGATTGACAAGGAAATTACAGGGGCCTTGAAAGAATATATCGCAAGCGTCGGTTTGCCTGTCGAGCTTGTCGATTTTACAGTCGGGCGCGCCAACCCTCCGGATGCCGTCAAACATCAGCGTATTGAAACAGCAACGCAGGAGCAAAGAATCAATACGGAAAAACAAAAAAAGCTTGCGGAAGACCAGCGATTAGCAGCTGAAACTTCGCGTGCCGCAGCCGATAACGCTTATCGGAATTTTATGCAGCTTTCACCGGAACAATTCCTGCGCCTTGAACAGATCAAAATGCAACGTGAAGTTTGCGGACATGATAAATGCACTTTTATCATGGGTGGCAGCGTTATTCCGTCTGTGAATGTTGGCAAGTAACGAATAATTAAAAGCCCGTGAGCGAAACCGCTCCGGGCTTTTTTCTTTTTTTGAAAATTATCATTTCTTCTGCCTCCTGATGAAAGCGGGAATAGAATCCCACTCCGAATCTTCGGTCGACGGGGTTTCTTTTTTGGTGAATGAGGAGGCGCCTGAAAATATGCTCCCGAGGCCCCCGCCGTTCCCCGCAGCTGCGGGACCGTTGTTTGCGCTCTGTTCTATTACATTTTTAAGATCTATATTTGCGTCTACAGTTCTCGCTGCTGTTGCGGGCTGTTTTGCTCCGAACCCCCCGAAAAGAGTGGGGGTCTTGCCTGTTGCGCCGTCAGGAAAACCGGAGGCGATGACGGTAATTTTAAGCTGTCCTTTCTTTAGTCTGTCGTCCTGAATTGCGCCGAAAATAACTTTTGCATCTCCGTCAATGGATTCGGTAATTACTTTGGCTGCCGCCTGGATCTCCCACATTGTCATATCCGGACCCCCGGCAATGGCGAATAATACTCCGCGTGCGCCATTGATGGAAACATCCAACAAAGGTGAGGATATGGCTGTTTTTGCCGCTTCCTCGGCGCGGGATTCGCCTTCGGCGTGTCCTATGCCCATGAGAGCTGAGCCAGCGTTCTGCATAATTGATTTAACGTCTGCAAAGTCAACATTGATTACGCCTGGCATGGTAATTAAATCGGAAATTCCTTCGACGGCGTGGCGCAAAACTTCGTCGCACATTGAGAAAGCGGAAAGGAATGAAGTGTCCTTGGAAACCACTGAAAGCAATTTATCGTTGGGAATAATGATCAGTGCGTCAACAGAGTCGCGAAGGCGCGAGAGCCCGGATTCTGCGAGCCGAGCCCGCTCGGCTCCTTCAAAAGCGAATGGACGCGTAACAACTCCGATGGTAAGCGCGCCTTGTGATTTTGCGGCCTGCGCGACGACCGGAGCTCCGCCGGTGCCGGTACCTCCTCCCATTCCGCAGGTTACGAAAACCATGTCCGCGCCTTTCAATGCTTCCAATATTTCGTCTCTAGTCTCTTCGGCTGCCTGGCGGCCCAATTCCGGGTTCATGCCGGTGCCAAGACCCTTGGTGAGACCTTTGCCGATGCGGATCTTTTTGTGCGCCAAGCTTTGATGAAGATCTTGCGCGTCGGTATTTACAGCGAGAAATTCAACGCCGCGCACTTTAGATTTGACCATATGGTTCACGGCGTTCTTGCCGGAGCCTCCTACTCCGACGACTTTAATTCTTGCGAACGATTCTATTTCAGGTTTGATTTGAGGCATTATTGTTTAATAGTTAAATGGTTAAACAGTTGAATGGATAACTAGTTTGGCAATATAGTAGCGCACAATAAAAACTCTGCAAGAGTTGACAAGGGGATAACTTATGATGTTAAAAACCCTCTCCTTACGAAGGAGAGGGTTGGGTGAGGTTACGGCAAAAACGCTCTTAGCCAGCGCATTAGCATTCCTTTACCCGTTCCCAACATGATTCCGCCCTCAGAGTGCTTTTCCAAAGCCATAAGAGCCACGCCCGCCGCGCCTGCCCACGCGGGATTTTTTATTTTGTCGCGCATGCCGTCGATATTGTGTATCTCGGATAGCCGCGCCGGAAGTTTTAAATGTTCTCTTGTATATTCGGCGATCCCCGGCAGATTTGAGCCGCCTCCGGCGATCACAACACCTCCGGGCAACAAACCTTCACGGCCGACTTTCTTTAAATGTTTTTCGGTAAGTTCAAAAATGTCCGATAGCCTGTCTTCTATGATATTGGCAAGTTTTTTCTTAGAGTAGTGGCCGTAGATTATATCGTCGGTGGCGTGTTTACCTCTCTTGGACCCGCTTGAAATTTGTCGGACAGGCGGCTGTTCAAAATTCTTTTCCAAAGAACCGTAATTTATCTTTAATTTTTCGGCTTCTTCAAGAGTTATCTGGAATCCGACCGCGATATCGTTTGTTATGTGCCCTGAGCCGACCGGTATCACTTCCAGAGAGTAGGGAAAATTTTCTTCAAAAAGTATAATGGACGTTGTAGACGATCCGATGTCCAATACCATTGCGCCCACCTCTTTTTCGCGTTTCGAAAGAACCGCCTGCGATACCGCCATGGGCAGGCAAACCGCATCCTCGAGTGATATGTCTGCTTCATCAAAAGTTTTGAGCAGGCTTTTGAAGTGTTGGGCGAAGACCGTTACGTATAATGTCTCGGCTTCGAGTTTGATACCGGAAAGTCCCGCCGGGTCATGGGTTACTGTTTCATTGTCTATTTTATATGATATTGGTACGGAATGAAGTATCTCGCGGTTTTGTGCGCGGACGAGATTGCCTTCGCAGGCGGAAACGGCGCGTTTCATGTCTTCTTTGGAGACTTCGCCATCTGCGCGAGAAACCGCAACCAAACCTTTAGATTTTTGATAACCTAGCCCGACCCCGCCTATTCCCGCGTAGATATTGCCCCCGCCTATTTCGGCTGATTTTTTCAGTTCGAGAACAGCGAGCGACAATGATCTGGCTGCGGCATCAATATCAACGATGACTCCTTTTCTAAGACCTTCGGACAATGATGCCTTGGCTCCCAAAACTTTGATTTCTCCGGACGGAGATGCCTCCAAAGCGACAGCTTTTATCGATTCCGAGCCGAAGTCTATTCCTATTGCCTGATAAGATCTCATAAATGTTTTTTCTTATGTGGTTTCCCAGCCCTAGGCTGGTCCGCCTTGGGCGGAAATATTTTTTTCTCTAATTTTTCCATTTTATCGGCGTCGCTATTTTTTTTGTGGTCATATCCCAAGAGATGCAGGGCGCCGTGGAGAAAAAGATAGGGGAGTTCTTTTTCATCCGCGTTAAGGAAGATTTCTCCATAATTCTTATCAAGCGCGAAGGAAAGTACATTTGCCGTTTTATCCTTCCTGCGGTATTCTCTGTTCAATTTTCGCATGAGCGGCGGCGGGACGAAAACCACTGAAAGCGTGAAATCATTCTTAAATATTTTTTTGTAAAGTTTCTTATAAACAGTGTATTTTATCCGCTTAGCCGTTAAATTCTTAAATTCAATCATCCCTTTTGGAGTTCCTTTTTCAATGCGCGCGTTATTCGGTCTCCGGATGCTTTTCCTTTTAGCGTCGGCATTATAACTTTCATGGCTTTTCCAAAATCTTTTTCACCTTTCGCGCCCGATTCCCGTACGCCGTCTTGCACAATCCTTACCAGATCTTTTTCAGATATTTCCGGCGGCAAATAATCTAATAGAATAGCCGCTTCAGCCTCTTCTTTTAGCGCAAGGTCTTCCCGGTTTCCTTTTCGGAATTCCATGGCGGCATCTTTCCTTTTTTTAACTTCCGAAGAAATAACGTCTAAAATTTCCTGGTCGGAAAGTCCGATATCTCTTTTACGAAGCTCTATTTCTTTGTTTGCCACGGACGAAAAAACCATTCGCAAAGTCAAAAGCTTGACGGCGCCCGCAGGGCCGCTTTTGAGCGCGCTTTTGATATCGTCGGAAATTTCATTTTTTAGACTCATAAAAAAACAACAATTACATAGATAATTGTAGTACTATTTACGTATATTGTAAATTTTTCGCGCGGACTATTTTATTTTTCCCAGCTTTCTTTGCTTTTCCATGTCCTTTTGCCACGCGAGACGCCGCAAAGCCTCTTTTTTCTTTTGATAATCCGAAGGAAGTGAGGCGTGGTAGCGTCCACCGCGGGCGCGTATCAAATAACCGCTCTGTTGAAGCATTTTATTGAAGCGCCGGAGGAGACTTCCGGCCGATTCGTTCTCTCTTTTTCGTACTTCTACCATGTTTAGTTAAATAGTTAAGTAGTTATATAGGCTAATTATACATTGACGGTGTTAGGCTTATTTTTATCCCATCCGCCCAAAATATGCAAGTGGACGTGGTCAACTATCTGACCACCATCCTTTCCGACATTGAAAACAAGCTTGTATCCCGCAAGGCCCAATTTTTCGGCGGATTGCTTGGCCATATCAACTAAGTGGCCCAAAAGGCGCTCGTCGTCGTGGCTTACGTCCTTTATTGAAGCGACATGCTTCTTGGAAATAGCCAAATAATGTACCGGTGCCGAGGGATAAATATCTTTTATCACCAAAACATCGTCCGACTCCATGAGAATATCGGCGGGGTTCTCCTTTTTGGCTATTTTACAAAAAATACAGTCGTCCATGCTATTTATAATGATTGTTAATATCTAAAATTTCAATAGCGTCTTTGGCTCTGAATATAAAAATAGCCCGATATTTTTTGTCTATTCTAAAGCTCCAAACGCGAAGATGTTTTGGTTCAAGAATCTCAGTTTCAAGGCTTGGATGGAAAATATTGCCTTCAAAAAGCTGTTTTTGCTTTAGAAATTTTTTCTCCAGTTTGTGTTTCTGGAGGTATGTGGAGAGCTCTTTGGAAATAGGCAGGATTTTCATGCCTTGAAATGGGAAGACCGCTTCAGCCCTTTGGCCAGGCTTTTCAGGAATTTGTCATTATATTTTTTTGTCGCCTTAAAACCGGCCAAAACTTCTTTGGCGCTGCGCGTCGGCGGAGACGCGTAAATATCGCCTTCCATTATCTGGCGGAGCTGTTCATAGCGCATTTTTTTCTCAACCAACTCTTTATATTCTTTTTTAGGTATGGTTATTGTGGCCATGCTGGCAATATAGCGTGAATAGGCATGAAATTCAAATGTCGTTCCTTTGGATCAGGCTTTAAGCCGGGCATATCCAATATGAATAAGACGGCGCGCCCATTAGAGGTTTTATCAGACAATCGTTAAGATAATAAGCAAGATAAAATATGCCAATTATCACTGAAACGAATATTAACAATAGATAAATTTTTTTAAGCAATTATTTCTTCAAACCTGCCTTGATCTTATCAATAAGTTTATTCTGCATGACAACCTCCTGCGTGCCTTCATCCATGTTGCGCATGATGGCCGAGCCTTCCATTGCTTCTTTTTGGCCTATGATCAGCGCGAGGCGCGCGCCGATCTTGGCGGCGATGTTTAACTGTGTTTTTAAATTATCGCGCGTCAATGACTCACCGACGGGAATTCCCGCCTCTCTAAGCTCTTCCATCAGCCTAAAGCTTCTTTTTTTTGCGGCCGGGCCGATTTGTATAAGAAATACTTTAGGATCAGGGGCTTTTTTCGGGGGAAGATTGAGCCGCTTCATTTCGTTGACCACTCTTTCGAGTCTTAGTGCTCCGCCTACGGCTGCCCAAATGTTCCCGATCAAGATGGTCATAAGTTCGTCGTATCTTCCGCCGCCGCCCAAAGCTATGCCCGCGTTGGATTTTTCGGTGGCATTTGCGCTCGCATTTTTGGCATCTTCCTTTTTGTCGGCGTCATTATCGTCCGCCTCCCTTGTTTCAAGAAACAACTCAAAAACCGTTCGTCCGTAATAATCGAATCCGCGAGCGAGATAGTGGTCGAGCATGTAAGGAATCTGCCCTTCGTCCAGAAATTCCAAAACGCCTTTGAAATGATTTTTGCAGGATTCGCAGAGGTGATCTATTGTTTTTGGCGCGTGCGGACGCAATTCCGCGCAACCTTCTTCTTTGCAGTCCAGAAGCCGCAGGGGATTCTCTTTAAGCCGTCTTTTGCAGTCTTTGCAAAGATAGTTGAATTTCTTTTTATAATAATTCACCAGCTCTTTTTTATATGCTGGACGGCACTCCTTGTCGCCGAGGCTGTTCATGTGAATTATCACATTATCAAAGCCGACCTCTTTTAAGGTAAGGTAGAGGATTTTGATGATAATTGCGTCGATCACAGGGTCGGACTCGCCTAAAGATTCAAGACCAAATTGTCTGAATTCACGGTATCTGCCTTTTTGCGGGTTTTCGTGCCTGAAAAAAGAACCGTGATAGTAAAGTTTTACCGGGTGCGGCCACGAACTCATGCCGTTTTCCTGGTAAGCGCGCATGATCGGCGCGGTGCCTTCCGGGCGAAGCGCCAGATGATCGCCTCCCTTTGTGCGAAAGGCATACATTTGCTTTTCTACAACATCAGATGTCTCGCCCAATGGACGCAAAAAGAGCTCTGCGAACTCCATATGAGGGGTTTCTATGGGTAGGAAACCGTAAAATTCACTTAAGGTTACGGCTTTATCGATTATTTTTTCGATATAGCGTATATCCATGTTCAAAACGTCATGCATGCCTTTCGGCGTCCGTATCATTTCCTTTTTGGATTTTTTAAGCATTGTCTATAATTTATAGCTTATTTCGGGCTCATTAACAATGCCTATTCTGGTTAATGGCCAGAGACGAAGCAAAACCTTGCCTGTTATGTTCTTTCTCGGAAGAGTTCCCCAAATGCGCGAATCCGAGCTGGCCGCGCGATTATCACCCATAACAAAGTATTGATTGCCGCTTAATTTTACGATATTGTCGGGACCGGTTTGAAAGTTATTTGGCAGGTAGAGTTCATCGATCGGTTCATTGTTTACAAAAATCTTATTGTTCCTGATCTCAATCGTCTCGCCGGGCAGGCCGATCAGACGTTTTATGAAAAATTCGGAAGGCATCAAAGGATAGCGGAAAACAACTACCTCGCCGCGCTCCGGCGCGCGGAAAGCATAGGATAACTCATCGATTATCAGATATTCGCCGTTATGGTAATTGGGTTCCATTGAAGAACCTTCAACTATAAACGGCTGTGCAACGTAAGTGCGGATAGGGATGACTATGAGAAGGGAAATGGCAACGACTTTGATGAATTCCCAAACAGAATTGCTGCTTTTGTTTTCATCGCTGGTTTTTTTGTCCTCATCAGGCATAATATCCATATATGATAAAGCTTATTTTGGGTTTAGGCAATCCAGGCCGCGACTATGAAAATACCCGGCACAACTTGGGCAGGGATGCGGCCAAATACTTTGCCGAGAAGCATGATTTTTCCGCCCGAGGCGCTGGCGGTAGCCAGGCCTTGGGCTGGGATTTTGATAAAAAATCCAATTCGCTGATTTCGGAAGGAAGGGCGGGAAATAAAAAAATTTTAATCGCGCTCCCTGAAACTTTCATGAACAAGTCCGGCTCAGCCGCGGCAAAATTATTTAAATCTAAAAAAGATAATTACGATTTGGTTGTTATGCACGACGATCTGGATATTCCGCTGGGGCGATTTAAAATTTCATACGGCAAAAATTCAGGCGGTCACAAAGGCGTTGAATCGGTCATGCGCGCGCTGAAAACCAAAAATTTCGTCCGTATTAGGATAGGCGTATCACCGAAAAACAAGCCGGATTCAAAAGAGGTGATAAAATTTATCGTGGGCTCGTTCAAGCCGGCCGAGGCGGAGCTTGTCAAAAAAACTTTCAAAAAGATCTCCGAAGCCCTCGAATGCATGGCGACGGAATCGCTCGACAAAGCCATGAGCGAGTTTAATTAACTTGCTCCCAAGCGGTCGGAGCGGATAAAATAAAAACGGCGCGTTAGGCCGTTTTATTGATGTTTAATTATAACGATATGCCGCTCACTGACGATATATGCAACAAGCTTTCCAGAAGAATCATTGCCGGTGATTAGCGTTGGCCCTCCGTGTTCGCACCTTTCATACACGAAGTCGTCATCATCTGTTAACAGGCCTTTTTCTATTAGCTTGCCGTCCGGCGACATTATAAATATTTCAAACATAAACTAGCCGACTCTCTTATAAAGATACCAGATAGGTGATCGTTTTTCAACCCACTCTCGCAAAGATGTTTCTATTTTTGTTTTTTACTCAACTTTCTACGAACGCAGGAAGTTGGTCAAGCTTTTTTAATTTAAAAATAAAAACGGCAGTCAGGCCGTTTTGGTGTTTTATGCTTTTTGAAAAAAATAGTTACAAATAATTCCTGAAAAAACAATCCATAAGTATATCGCGCTATCAATATTGTACTGTTTGTTGAAAATCGCCAATGCCAGGATCACAAAGACCAATGCGGCTAACAAACCTAATGCCCAGCTTATTACAATATTTTTGGTAATGAGCGTATTGCAATTTAAAAAACAAAAGAAAAAATAAATCATGGTTCCGTAGGATAGGGTCAAAAGCACGGTGGCTTGAATGTCCGAACCTAACCATGCTACGTGGTGAGAATAGAAAAAATTAGCCAACAATGTAAATATAAATCCCACCAAATAACTACACAAAATTTTCATTTCAGCGTTTCCTTTCTGGCGCTATACTAACAATTCCTTGTTTTTCTGTCAATTTTCTGTTAGTATTTTTAAACTGAAACAAAGTTTAGATAAAATTTTAATAGCCGCGGTCACTCCCTCTTTTTTAGAAAAGGGAGCGGTTTGGTTTTCCCAAAATGAGTCCGAAATTGAAAAAAGCAGAAGAGAGAACGATTGGTGGAGGCGGAACACGGAATTTTTCGAGGCGGGTCAGAATCTGAGATTATCAGAATTTTTGAGGAAGCTTGCCGAACTTGGATATACCAAAGTTTGGGAGGCAAAGAACCGTGGAGAATTTTCCCAGCGCGGAGGCGCCGTGCACATTTTCCCGATAAATTCGGATGATATATTAACGGTTGAATTTGAAGGCAATTTGATTGCGGAAATTTCTACCGGCTCACTTGGCGTCTCGGACGCCAAGTGGCGTCCGAGACGCCAGGAGATTCAATTTATTCCAGGCGATTACGTGGTGCATATCGACCATGGAATAGGTATTTTCAGGGGCGAGAGAGATGAGGATTACATAATAGAATATGCATCTCCGAAAATAGCCGGAAAAATTGCCACGCCGGATATGCTTTTTGTGCCTAAAACGGAATCAAAAAGGCTCACGCCTTATCTTGGTTTCAAAAAACCGGAAATTCACCGGCTTGGCACGCCAATTTGGTCGATTACGAAAAAGAAGGCAAAAGAAAACATCATTGAGTTTGCCAAAGAGCTTTTAAAATCTCTCGCAGTAAGAAAAATAGTTGCAAGAAAACCATATTTTTCTCATAAAGAAATAGAAGACGAACTTCTGGCCAATTTTTTATTTGAGCACACGCGCGACCAAGTTTCAGCGATTGCCGAAACTTGGTTGGATATGTCAAAGTCCGAGCCGATGGAAAGGGTGATTACGGGCGATGTGGGTTTCGGGAAAACCGAAGTCGCGATATTTGCGGCTTTGCGTGCCGCATTGAACAACCGGCAAGTTGCAGTTATGGCGCCCACCACGATACTGGCCGACCAGCATTACGAAGTTTTCAAGGGGCGATTAAAAGATTTCGGCGTTGAGATTTGCAGGCTTACCCGTCTGGAATCCGCAGAAAAAACAAAGGAAATTTTTAAAAAACTGGAAAACGGCTCAATTGACATAGTAATAGGCACGCATAAAATTTTAGGGAAATCTTTTAAATTTAAAAACTTAGGTCTTTTGATAATCGACGAGGAGCAAAAATTCGGCGTAGCGCATAAAGAGCATTTCAAAAAATTGTTCCCGGCTCTTGATGTGCTTATGCTCTCTGCGACGCCGATTCCGCGGACGCTGAATATTGCATTGTCCGGTATTCAGCCAATTTCAACAATTGAAACGGCGCCCTCCAAAAAAGCGGAGATTAAAACCTATGTTTTGCCGAAAAATAAAAAAATAATGCAAGAGGCAATCTTAGCGGAGCTTGCCAGAGACGGCCAGATCTATTTTCTCGCAAATCGCATCCATAAAATACCGAAACTGATAGACGAAATAAATTCTTTGGAGACCGGAGCGCGGATAGCTGTCCTTCACGGAAGGATGGCGGACGAGGCGATTATTAAAACAATGCATGATTTCCGCGCCCACAAATTCGATCTTTTGGTTTCAACGACCATCATTGAGAACGGCCTGGATCTTTCCAATGTAAATACATTGATAGTGGAAGATTCCACGCGCTTCGGGCTTTCACAGGCGCATCAATTGCGGGGAAGGATAGGCAGGGGAGAAAAAGAAGGGTTTGCTTATTTTCTTTACCCCGCGCAGCGTTTAAAAGAGCGGGCGGCCGAAAGATTGGAGGCTTTGGAAAGATATTCATGGTTGGGCGCAGGTATGGAGATCGCGAAGCGAGATCTCGAGATCCGCGGTGCCGGCAACATTTTGGGCCGCGCCCAATCCGGTGTGGCCTACCGCGTCGGCCTCAATTTATATTACGAGCTTTTGGAAGAGGCGGTCGGGGAGTTGAAAAATATTGACAAAATAAAAATTATCTGATATTTTTATCGCAGCTAATAATTATTAGGAGGATTAAAATGTCAGCACAAATCTTGAATCTGCAAAAACGTTCTGAATCACGCGAAGATATAAAGATTGTGCCCAGAAAAATTTGGTGGGGGCAAGTTCTTTTCACGGCAGATGCAAAAAAAGAAGGAGATAATACTGAGGCATGCGAGCGCGCTTTGAAAAACAACGACGGAAGCAAAACATTTGTGAATAGCATTATTTCGAAACCTATTTTCGTTGAAGCTTTAAACAAGCGATTAGCCGGAATAAAAATTATTAATTATTTCAGCCAAATGCGCCCGGATACGAAATATCATGATATCTATGATAGTTTGATCGGGGAAGACGGCCCTTACCAAGTAGAAATTTTAAAACAATCAAAAGCAAGATAATCTTGCTTTTTTATTACGAACTTCCGGAAGAAGCAGTCAGAAAACTCGAGAATTCTTGACAAAATTAAAATTTCCGTGCTAAGTTTAGCGCAGATAAATTTTGAAAAGGAGCGGGTATGATTGACAGAGCGCAAATGCTGCATTTTAGCGATAAGATTAGGAAATTTTTCTGCGCCGAAGCCGGCGAGGTCTGGAAATATTTTTGCGATAGCGCCAAGAAAGTAGAGGTAAAATCTCCGACAGAGCTGGTCGGCGAGCTCGACAAGCTTCTTGAGAAGCAACTCATGATTTTTTTACCGGGGCTTGCCGGTTATCCTGTAATCGGCGAAGAATCTTTTGCAACAAGATTCGGCGGCATCTGGCCTCCTGCGGAGAAAAGTTTCTGGCTGGCGGATCCGATAGACGGAACTCATAATTTTTTGACGGGCAATCCGAATTTTGGATCAATTGTTGCGCTGGTTGAAGACGGCAAGGTTGTATTCGGCGCAATTTATATTCATTCGGAAAAGCGGATGCATGTTCCGGGGAAATTATATTTTGCGGCGAAAGATCTTGGAGCGTGGAAATTCGGCGCAAAAAAAGCGCTTCTGCCTCTGGCGGTGTCCGGAACAGAAGATTTGAAGCAGGCAACCTTGCTTGTGGAAGGACCGAGCGAAAAAGTCCGCTATTCGTGGCTTGCCCAAAAAGCCAGATATGCCGCTCTGCGGGATTACAAGGGTCTGTCATCTTCT
Organism: uncultured Candidatus Saccharibacteria bacterium; assembly: GCA_964640425.1. Classification (GTDB taxonomy): domain Bacteria; phylum Patescibacteriota; class Minisyncoccia; order UBA11713; family 2-01-FULL-45-33; genus 2-01-FULL-45-33. The sequence goes on from CAZXFC010000003.1 coordinate 22,596, forward strand.
TTTGCCCTGACACGGATCGCGAACGCGAACCACATGTCTTTACCTGCCGACATTTTGATAATGTGCGGCAACAAGCCTTGGGACTCGCTCGCGGGCGCCTTGATAGTGGAAGAAGCCGACGGAATTGTTACCGGTTTTGACGGGACTCCGTATTCTTTGGAAAATTGTTCTTCGCTTATTTATTCGAATAAGGTTTTAAACGAAAAAATCCTGGCTTTGCGCTAGGATTTTTTATTTTGATTCGGCGGGTTTGAGGGCTTCCGGAGGCGGTTGTCCGTCTTTGCCCAAAAACGAAAGCGATAGTTTGCGGTCCGTCGGATGGAATACCGCTATTTGGAACATGTAAGTTTTTCCTGTTTCAACCAATTCACGCATCCGTTTCTCGGTGCCGAATTCTGATATGTGCGCGAGTCCGTAGATGCCCGAGTCGCCCAAAAGCACCAATGCTCCGAATTTATTTAAGCGCAATACTTTGCCTTCAACAATATCTCCTTTATTATATTTTTCTTTATTTAATTCCCATGGGTCGGGCTTTAAAGTTTTTACCGAAAGTGAAATTTTGTCGCTCTCTATCGAAATTATCTTGGCTCGAATTTTTTCGCCTATTTTAAAGAGCGCCGCGGGACTTTCTACCAGACCCCAGTCGAGCTCGGAAATATGCGCAAGGCCTTCCAAACCTTCTTCTATTTTTATAAAAATACCGAATTCCACAACGCCGGTCACCTCGCCGTCCACAATATCCCCGATCTTATATTTTTCCACTATTTTCTTTATTTCCTCCGCGCCCGAAGCGCCTTTTTCGGTAAAAATCAATTTTTCTTCTTTCGGTTCAAAGTCCAGTATTGTGACCGAAAGCGTTTCGCCCACCATTTTTTTTAGTTCATCCGAGATCTTTTCTTTGTCGCCGCCTTCAACTCTCGGGTAGTGCGATGGCTTCAACTGAGAAGCCGGAAGGAATCCTTTAATTCCTTTCCATTCCATTACGAGGCCGCCTTTATTTGAATCCAAAACTTTTATAAACCTTCAGGTTATTTTCAGAACCGATGGAAAACAG
>CAZXFC010000003.1:23659-28363 GCA_964640425.1 uncultured Candidatus Saccharibacteria bacterium
TTAAAGATAATTCGATAAATCCATCTTCGTTTTCCAGGGCTATTATTTTTCCGGATACTTTGTTTCCGGGTTTAAGAGTCTTTATTATTTCGGTGGCGTTCTGGTATTCTTTCCCATAAACTATTCCGGTTCCGTAACCCTTCAGATCAAGGAAAAGCTTTGCGCCTTTTTTCTTGATGACCTCGCCGTCAACCACGTCTCCCGCCTTCAAAAACCACTTCAAGCGGGTTTTTAGAAGGTCTTCCATTATCTGGTTTACCTTTATTTCTTTTTCTATAATTGCTACTGCCATGGATTTGATTATAGCCATAGACGAAAAAAAGGCAAGCCTTAAGGTATATTGATTCTTCATCTTGACGTCATCTGCGGACTTGCTATAATGGTGGCAAGGTTATCAGTCGAGCCACATCCTATAAGTGGAGCCAAAAACAGCTTCTTCTTATTGCATAAACCCTTCGGGGGGGGGTAATATGAAAGCATTATCAATAATTTATAAAAAATATGTCAATGGAAGATCCGACAAATCTTGAGGAAAACAAATCTCCGGAGGCAGTCGTACAAGCGGCAGAAAAGTCAGAAAAGTCCCCGGATCTGCGTGAATTTATTATATCTCATGGCGAGATTGCCCTTTCCAAAGACGACCCGGAATTTGCGGAGCTGGAAGAGTATTTTAAAAAACCAATGAGCAATATGCATGAACGTGATTTAATGTCAGGAGACTATTTACGGACTGGATCTAAAGGAGAATGGAACAAAGACCAAAGCAGATTTATACAAAAAAACGAAATTTACTTTAAAAATAATAGTGGCGGCATTTCAAGAGTTGAAACGGATAATTCCCAGATTTCCGCATATGATGATTTTTTAACCAGAGAAAAATGGGGTCGGAGCGGTGTGGGCTGGGATAAAGAGGTTGAACGGTATGATGGCCGTCTTGATGCAGATATGAGTTCTATAGGCTTGCGCAAGATTAGCAGTGACAGTTCTAGAAATTCAACTGAGGAGACGGTTCGTGAAAACATGTTTAGGGAGGCTTTGGAAAAGGCGATTCTCAAGAAAAAAGAGCGCTTGGAAAAAGAAGCACAAGAACAAAAGAAAGAAGGATTTAATCTTTAGGCTATAGTATATAAAAATCCAGCTTCATAAGCCATAGAATAAGGTTTGTCCATAGGGTATAATTTGGGATATGGAAAATACAAACAAATTGCCCGGGGCGCCGGCATTACTCAGCTGGGCGTTTTCTTTCTATCGGCAGCACTTGCATACTATAATTGCTATCGCATCTATTCCTATTACTGCGGGGGTGCTGCAGGTCTTTATTAGCCAGAACGCGCCGGTGTTATTAATTTTATTGGTTTTGCTTGCCGCTGCCGTTGCGAATTATTTAGCTTATGTGGCTTTTTTTGAGGCGGTCTCCGAAGAAGGCGAGCCCGCAGGCGGAGTGGTAGGTGCATTTGCGAAAGCTTACCGTCTAGCGGTGCCGTTTATGTGGATAAGCATTTTAATGTCGCTTGCCGCTCTCGGGGGATTTTTCCTTTTTATTATTCCTGGCATATTGCTTGCGATTTGGCTCAGTTTGTCTTCGTACGCGCTCTTTTCTGAAAATAAACGCGGTACATCGGCTCTCGCGGCGAGCTGGCATTACGCGAAAGGATATTGGGGCGCATTATTCTGGAGATATTTATTTTTCGGGCTAATATTTTTTCTAGTCGGATTGGCCGTAGCATTTATCGTCAACGGGCAAATTCTTTTAACCGCCTTGCGCGGCGGTTTCTCTGCCGGAGTTAGGCCGGAAGTTTCTTTATGGAGCCAAATTATTACGCTTTTATTTAATAATTTATTGGCTGTACCGCTTGGAATTATTTATTCATACGGAATTTTCCGTGCGCTAAAAAATATTAAAGCGGCAGTTTCATCCGAGCCGGACGAAACCAAGCTAAAAAAAGCCGTGGCTATTTATTCAGTTGTAGGTGTAGTTGGCTTAATAGCTCTTTTGGTTTTTGGCGGATTTTTGATTGCAGCATTAATTGAGCGCCTTTCTTCGCCAAACGCGCCATCCGCGTTCAATATACCAATCTCTTCCATGACAGCTTCATTGCCGTCTTTGTCTTTTATCCGTTTTTTCCATTGAAAGCCGCTTTTAAGACGAATACAGTTTGCTGTGCGTATCTATAGCGATGAAATACGCGACATCTTTCTCAGCCATTTCATAAATGGCGCGTAAATCTCCGCCGACGTTTATGCTGCGGAACCCCTCATATTTGCCCTGCAAAGGATGATTGTTTAGAAGCGAATCGAACGGGTTTTCCAAGAAAATCGCCCGCAGCTTTTTATATCGTTTTTTAAAATCTTTATGGAATAGCGCTCTCATTTTGAGCGTAAAAATCTAACCGCGTCTTCGGCAGATTTAAAAACGGGAGAGATATTTTTGCCGTTAGCATAGTCTACCCGCGCTTCACGGACTATATTTTCCAAATAGGAAGTCATTTTCGGGGCAATGGAAAAATGTAGCTTTTCTTCCCGGACAAGCTGTTTTAATTGGGCGTTTATTACTGCGCTCAATGATAACCCCATTTCCTCGGCTATCCTTTTTGCCTCTTCTTTGACCTTTTTATCGGTTTTGATGTTTATAACTATTTTCATGTATTTAGTATATACGTTGAATATACGATGTCAATACCTGATTTGTGGGCTATTCGCTAAGGTTGGATTTTTTGCTACAATCTGCTAGAATTTTGCCATGGTCATCAGCTACTACGGCTTATCGTGCTTCAAGATACAAAGCGGGGACACAGTTCTTGCAATTGACCCGTTTTCAAAAGAGTCGGGGTTGACGCCTCCGCGGTTTGAATCGCACGCGGTGCTTACGACGCACGACCACCCGAATCACAACAACATTGAAGCGCTGGCCTCCAAAGAGGAGGATGTCGGGGCTTTCAAAATAACCGGTCCGGGGGAATATGAATTTAGGGGGATTACAGTTCGCGGCATTTCTTCTTTTCATGATGCTAAAAGCGGAAAGGCGAAAGGTAAAAATACTATATATGTAATCGAATGGGAGGGGATGAAAATCGCACACATGGGCGATTATGGCGAAGGAGAGCTCCGGAGTGAGGTTCAGGAGGCGCTCGGAACTCCCGACATATTATTTATGCCGGTTGGAGGCGGGGACACGATAGACGCCGAAGCGGCAGCCAAGCTTTTGAATCAAATTGAGCCCCGTGTTGTTATTCCAATGCACTATAAAATGCCCGGCTTAAAGGACAAGCTCGACGGCGTTGATGTCTTTTTGAAAGAAATGGGCGAAAAGGTAGAGCCGGAAGATAAATTCACAATAAAGAAAAAAGATTTGCCTTCGGCAGAACAATCAAAAATAGTAATTTTGAAGACGCCGTAAGCTATACGCCATACGCTATATGCGAAGCCCGTTAGATTATCTTGAAGAATTACAACAAAAACCCGAATCTGTGAGGCGTACTTTTGCTACTGTTTCAGTATTTGTCATAATGGTTATTATTATTTTTGTTTGGTATGCCAATTTGTCTTTGTTCGATTCAGGCAACACTGCGGCAGTCGCTGCCGGCTCGGCCGAAGAACAGCCATCGCCTTTTACGCTTCTTTGGAATTACGCCAAAGACACAATTTCACAGGTTAAAGATAAATTTTCCGAGACGACAGCCGAAGTTTCCAAGTTGAGTGAAAGCTTGGCGAGTTCCACTGAGGCAGCCGCGTCTTCAACGGAGACGATTTCTACCACAACGCAGCCGCAACAATAAAAAAATGACCACCGACCAAATCCACAAAATTTGTCAAAGTTGACATTTGAATTTATAAAATTTATGATTGGGACATGGAGATTGGCGAAACTAAATTAAAGGACATTCTAAAGAAGCAGCGTGAAGAGTATCAAACACATATAGGTGCGCTGGCGGAAGAATTTCAGTCAAAGCTTTCGGCGGGCTTAGAGCCGATTGTATCACTTATAAGAACTACCAATACCTTGGTTGAAGCTGTGACTAAAATGCAAAAACAAATAGCAAATTTACAGGAGATTGTCGCGCAAACGAGCGAGGACGTAACAATTATGAAATCGGATGTCCAATTTATCAAACAAGAACTTAAACAAAAAGTCAGTGTTGAAGAATTCGGAGTTCTCGAAAAACGAGTGCTTCTTTTGGAGCGTAAAGCTGCACACTAGTTTTTTCATCCCACCTCTTAAGGTAAGAGGCTCGGCGTGATGGGGAAATAGAAAAACAACTATAATCTACCTATTTTGTCAAGTCAATTCAGTTTCGGAAATCCTATGAATTTTTTGGTTTTTCTGCTACAATTTCTAAATAATTCTTATGGTCAAAGAAAAAGAACCGGAAAAATTTCAGGCGATAGGAACTGTTTCCCCGCGGGAAATCGTTACCGAAATGCAGGAGTCGTATTTGGACTATGCCATGTCCGTTATTGTGGCGCGCGCTTTGCCCGATGTGCGTGACGGATTGAAGCCCGTGCACCGAAGAATCCTTTTTGCCATGCATGAAATGGGGCTCAACCATAGCGCAAAATTCAAAAAATCCGCGAACGTCGTGGGAGAAGTACTGGGAAAATACCACCCTCACGGGGATACGGCTGTTTATGACTCAATGGTCCGCATGGCTCAGGATTTTGCATTGCGCTATCCATTGATACAAGGGCAGGGCAACTTCGGCTCCA
>CAZXFC010000003.1:28373-39667 GCA_964640425.1 uncultured Candidatus Saccharibacteria bacterium
GACGGCGACTCTGCCGCGGCAATGCGTTACACGGAAAGCAGAATGGCCTCAATTACGCAGGAACTGTTAAAGGACATTGATAGAGAAACAGTAAATTTCGTTGATAATTACGATGGTTCAAAGAAAGAGCCGGTTGTTCTGCCGGCTGCAATACCCCAGCTTTTATTAAACGGCACAGAAGGCATAGCAGTCGGAATGGCTACGAAGATACCCCCGCATAATCTTACGGAGACCGTCGAGGCGACGCTGCATCTTTTGGCGCATCCGCGGGCTACCGTGGAAGATCTCGTCGAATATGTTAAAGGACCCGACTTCCCGACGGGGGGGATCATTTTTAATAAAAAAGATATTTTACAGGCGTACGCGACCGGCCGGGGAGGCGTAGTGAACCGCGGCGAGGCGGAAATAATTGAAAAAAAGAACGGCGACTGGCAGATACTTATCAACTCCATTCCGTACCAAGTAAATAAAGCCGAGCTCATTGTGCGCATGGCCGAGCTTGTGCACGAAAAGAAATTGGAAGGCATAAGGGACATCAGGGACGAATCGGACAAAGAAGGGCTCCGCGTCGCGATAGACCTGAAGCGCGACGCTTATCCGCAGAAAGTTCTGAATAATTTATATAAATATACGGATCTTGAGAAGACTTACCATTTCAATATGATAGCTTTGGTGGATGGTATCCAGCCGCTTACCCTCTCGCTTAAAAGCGTATTGGAAGAATTCATCAAACATAGGAGGGTTGTCGTTGAAAGGCGGGCCAGATTTGATCTGGCGCGAGCGCAGGAGCGGGAACATATTCTTCTTGGTCTAAAAAAAGCGCTCGACCATATCGATGCCATTATTAAGACTATTAAAAGCTCCGGTGACAAGGAAGAGGCGCATAAAAATTTGATTAAAAAGTTCGACTTATCGGACAAGCAGTCAACAGCCATATTGGAAATGCGGCTCCAGACATTGGCCGGACTTGAACGCCGGAAAATCGAAGACGAGCTGAAAGAAAAGCAAAAACTTATAAAGGAACTGAAGGCTTTGTTGGGCGACCCTAAAAAGATAGACAGCGTTATCAAAGATGAATTGGAAGAAGTGAAGAAAAAATACGGAGACGAAAGGAAAACTCGCGTAGTTGCTGGCGCGGCAAAGATAATCTCGACCGAAGACTTGGTGCCTGAGGAGGAAACTATTTTGATATTGACGCAGGGCGGCTATGCCAAGCGCATTAAACCTGAGGAATATAAAGTACAGCGCCGCGGTGGAAAAGGCGTCATCGGCATGTCGACAAAAGAAGAAGATGTCGCGTATGAATTCATCGCCGGCAATTCGCACGACGACCTTTTATTCTTTACGGACTCGGGAAAAGTATATCAGACAAAAATGTACGAAATTCCCGAAGGCACGAGGCAATCAAAAGGAAAATCCATAGCAAATTTTTTGTCGCTCGGAGCCGAAGAGCGAGCGACCTCGGTGTTGCCGGTTCCGAAAGGAAATAAAAAAGAAGTCAATTATATCGCGCTTTCCACCAAGCATGGCGTCATCAAAAAAGTAGATTCAAAAGATTTCGAAGATGTAAGAAGGTCCGGCATCAAGGCAATAAACTTGCAAAAACCTGCCCGTCCGGGAGGCGGGGGCGACACGCTGCGCTTCGCGCGAGTTGTTTCCGCCGGAGAAGAGATAGTCCTTTCCTCAAAGCTCGGACAAGCCGTCCGATTCAGGGAAAAAGACATTCGCTCAATGGGAAGATCGGCACAGGGCATCCGAGGAATGAAATTGAAAAAAAATGATGAGATCGTCGGCATGGATATTTTGCCTGCCGGCAGACAGGGAGCTAAAAAACTCGAAATATTGGCCGTCTCCGAGCTTGGATACGGAAAAAAGACCGAGATTTCCGAATATCGCCTACAGAAACGCGGAGGTTCCGGAATTAAAACAATAAAAGTGACGCCGAAAACGGGAAGTTTGGTTTCGGCGCAGGTTGTAGCAGATGATGTTGAAGAACTTGTGATCATTTCCAAAAAAGGACAGGTCATTCGCGCGCCTCTTTCGCAAATTCCTTCACTCTCCCGCGCAACGCAGGGTGTCCGCATAATGAAATTGGACGCCGGCGACAAAGTCGCGTCAGTGGCGTTGCTGTAAATTCTTGTAATTTTCATTGTATTTGATATAGTTAAGTTGTGACCAAGTTATTGCAAAAGCCAAACATAATTGTTAAAAACGGCAAACCGCAGGCTGTTATTTTGGATTTGAGGGAGTATAGACGATTATTGGACTTGGCTGATGTAAAAGGCGACTTGAATGAGCTTAAAAAAATTAAGAAAAGCAAAACCTCATTCCGTACGATAGAAGAATATGCCGGGACCAAGCTATAAAGTTTTGCTGGAAAGCCGGGCAGAAAAAGATTTAAACAAACTCGAAAATGATATCAGGGCGCGCGTAGTTGCGCGCCTTTTGTTTTTAAGAAATAATCCCAGGCCACCGGGAGCGAAAAAGCTGGAAGGTTCAAAATATGCTTGGAGAATCAGAATTGGAGATTGGAGAGTTGTTTACGAAATTTACGACAAGACCAAAGAAGTAAAAATTTATCGTATAAAACATCGAAGCGAAGGATATTAATATTTCGCGACATAAGTTATGCACAGATTTTTATTTGCGCGAGATTTTTTTTGCGTGATAAAATTAGTTATGAGCGATGTAAAAAATATCTTGTTGAATGATGAGTCCCAGAGGGGGATTTTTTTTGCTTCCTCCTACGCTAAAGCTTCGGAGGACATAGCGCCCGGAGGCAAAATTCAGATTCAGCGCTATTTTACCACGGAAAAGCTTCACCCCTATGATGAATTCGAATGGGAAAGACGCGTGGCAAAGATTACTTCAGCCAAGGGCGAGACTATTTTTGAGCAAAAAGATGTTGAGGTGCCGAAATTTTGGTCGCAGACCGCGACAGATATCGTAGCCGAAAAATATTTTGCCGGACATGTCGGCAAACCGAGCAGGGAGTATTCGGTGAGGCAGCTTATTGACCGCGTTGCCGATACCATAACGCGCCATGGTACGGAGGCGGGCTACTTTGCGGCCGATTCGGACGCAAAGATATTCAATGAAGAGTTAAAATACATATTGGTCAATCAGCGGGCCGCTTTCAATTCGCCGGTTTGGTTCAATGTCGGCGTAGAAAAAAAGCCCCAATGCTCCGCATGTTTTATTTTGTCCATTGAAGACTCCAAAGAATCCATCGCCGAGTGGTACCGGACCGAAATGATGATATTTTCCGGAGGCTCTGGAGCGGGCATTAACCTTTCCAACCTCCGTTCTTCCAAAGAGAATATCGCGAACCGCGGAAAATCTTCCGGCCCTGTTTCGTTTATGAAAGGCGCCGATGCGATAGCCGGCACGATAAGATCGGGGGGCAAAACAAGACGCGCTGCGAAGATGGTAATTTTGAACACCGATCACCGCGACATAAAACAGTTCATAATGTCCAAATGGAAAGAAGAAGAAAAAGCAAAAGCCCTGATCGCGGCCGGGTATGATGATGCGATAGACGGCGAAGTATACACGAATATTTTTTTTCAGAACGCCAATAATTCCGTCCGCGCCTCAGACGCGTTCATGTACGCGGCGGAGACAGGAAAAGACTGGGACCTGAAAGCGGTCCGGACAGGGGAGACGGTTGAAAAAGTGAACGCAAAAGAACTTTTTTCCACTATTGCGGAAGCGGCGTGGCGCTGCGCGGATCCTGGTATGCAATTCGACACAACCATCAACAAATGGCACACCTGTCCGAATACCGGCCGCATTAACGGCTCCAATCCATGCAGTGAATATATGCATTTGGATGATTCCGCCTGCAATCTCGCTTCGATAAATCTTTTGAAATTCTTAAATGAAGAAACTTTTGATATTCCATCATTTCTTTCAACGGTGCGTACTTTGATAATCGCGCAGGATATTATAGTAGGTTTTTCTTCTTATCCGACCCCGAAGATAGCGCAAAATGCGATTGACTACCGCGAACTTGGTTTGGGATACGCCAATTTAGGCGCGCTGATGATGCGTCTGGGATTGCCTTACGATTCAGAAGAGGCGCGGGCATACGCCGGAGCGATTACGTCGCTTATGACCGGCGAAGCCTATGCGGTCTCCGCCGAAATTGCGGGAGCAGTGGGCCCTTTTGCGGGATATGAAAAAAATAAAGAGCCGATGTTGGAAGTCATAAAAATGCACGCAGATGAGGCAAGAAAAATAGATAAAAAATTCCTGCCGGATGAACTTTGGGATACCGCGCAGGATGTATGGGCGTGGGCCTATGACGGCGGGCGCCAATATGGTATCCGGAATTCCCAAGCTACTGTTCTTGCGCCAACAGGAACCATTTCTTTTATGATGGATTCGACTACTACCGGCATTGAGCCGGCTTTTTCCCTGGTTGCTTACAAAAAAATGGTTGGAGGAGGATTTCTCAAGATAGTAAACACCGCAGTTGAATCCGCGCTTTCAAGATTGGGGTACTCGGACGCGGAAAGGAAAGCAATAATGGATTACGTCCTTGCTAACGATACTATCGAAGGCGCTCCGCACTTGAAAGAAACAGACTTGTCGGTGTTCGATTGCGCGACAAACGCTCCGGGGCGCTCGCGTTCTATTCATTATTTGGGACATATTCGCATGATGGCAGCGGCCCAGCCCTTCATTTCAGGCGCAATTTCCAAAACAGTAAATTTGCCGGAGTCGGCGACTATCCAGGAAGTAATGGATACTTACACGGAAGCCTGGAAACTTGGCTTAAAAGCGATCGCTGTGTACCGCGACAATTCCAAAGGCTCGCAGCCTTTAAATACTTCGCGCACAAAAGATTCGAATAAGGATACGGAAAAGACGTCCGACTCGGTCTTCGGAGCTTCGGCGAAGGAGGCGGCGCCGATGGAGGTGGGAAGAAAAAAATTACCGCAGGACGTAAGGGCTTTGAGGCACAAGTTTGCCATTGCGGGGCACGAAGGATACATCCATTGCGGGATGTACGAGGACGGGAAGTTGGGCGAAGTTTTCATCAGGGTTGCAAAAGAAGGCTCGACTGTTTCCGGACTCATGGAAGCCATCGGAGTTTTGATGTCGGTTTCTTTGCAGTCCGGCGTGCCCGTCGAGACTATCATCCGAAAATTCGTCCACTGGCGCTTTGAGCCGGCCGGCTTTACCTCCAATTCGGATATTCCCGTGGCCAAATCTATTCTTGATTACATCGGTAAATTCCTTGCCGTTAATTTTCTTTCTTTGGAGGATCGTGAGGCTATGGGCATTTATGTCCACAAAAAAGAAGAAGACTCTGCGGTAAAAAAAGACGCGCAAGAAGTTTCGAAGATCGCTCCCCAACCGGTTTTGCCGCTTGTAACCGAATTTGTTAATCCGGTTGCCGTCGTCGCTTCAACTCAAAAATACGCGAACTTTTCGTATCAGGATGCGCCCGCCTGCCGTTGCGGCTCCATCATGGTGCGCACCGGCTCCTGCTACACTTGCGCCTCTTGCGGCGAAAACCTCGGAAGCTGTTCGTAAATCCTTTTGATTTATTGAGCATAATGTGCTTTCATTGTGTGAGATTTTGTTTTGTTTGAAAGGATATTATGCCGCACGAAAAGACGTTTATTGGAAAGCACGATCCGGCCTGGGGCGAAGTGTATTGCCTTGTTGCGTCCCCGAGCAACAGCGGATTTTGTTATATTGCCAGGAACCGCAACGGAGATGAAAGGTTCATCTTCGAAAATAAAATAGCGGTGGAATTTGACAGGTTTGGCCGCAAACAATTTGCGCTTTCGCCGGACGGCAAAAAATTGGCTATCGCGACCCAAATTTACAAAGAAGATTTAGGTAGGTGTGAAAGCGTTATATCAATTAACGGCGTGGAAAAATACAGGACCGATCTGGAATTGGTATACAGGCTGCATTGGTTGGGTAACGACCGTTTGCTTTGGACAGGCTGGACTAATAATAATTCAGGCCATATTGATGACAGGGGCATAAGGGTTTTTGACAACTGGAATGAAGTTACCGGCAATCTGAATTTTGAGAATGTTCTTTTGGACCATCGCATGACGGAAGGCGTATATGTCCGCGAGAATGGTTTTGTAAAATTATATTCCGATGACGGAGTTGTCTTAGAATCGATTCCCGACAACGGCGGGAAATTAATGTTTGACGCCAGAAGGGATTGCGGATTAGATGCGCCTAAGAATGAACTTCCGCAATTGATTTGGAATAATGGCAATCCATGGGAGGGCGACCGGCGCGATTATAATCTTACTTATCATGGGCGATCTTTGCCGATATTTGACGCGATCCATAGGGAAAACGGGATGCCGGAGTACGCTTTTAGCGAAGACAGGTCTAAGGTCGCGTATATCGGTGTAAATTATTCTTGGTTCGCGCGGAACTTAGGCAAAGCTGTCGGTAAAGGTTGTGCGTGGGGCGAGAAGGGCGAAGATAAAAAAGTGAAAGGTTTTGGCAAATACGCAAGACTTGCCGTTATGTGGCCTTTGGTTCTTTTATTCAATCCATATTTCGGGCCAGGCAATATGTACCTTGAAACGGCAAAGCGTTATTATCCGGTAAATGACGGGAAGGTTTGGAAACGCGGATATGTTTTTGCATGGAACCATTTTTTTATCCCCTCGGGAGAGCTTGCGATAACTGCGGCCAAATCCAGATTCGGCGGGCAATACGTTGTTGTTGAAGAGGAGGAGGGGCCGGAGTTTGACGAGGTTTATAACGTATTATGGGTTAGCGCGGAAAACCGGCTTTCTTACATTGGCCGCCGAGGCAACGACTTTTATCGGGTTACCGTAAAATAAAAAAATAAAACCCGCCAACAGATTTCGCAGTTTGGCGGGCAGGCTGGTTAGCGTTTTGCTAGCCAGCTTTTTATTTCTTCAAGCGAGCGGTCGCGCCACTTGATGTTTGTTTCAATAATTTCAGCAACCTGCTTCATCGTGCGTTCAGTGCCCTCTAAGCGGTGCGTTCCAAAGAACTTTTTTATGTCCGCAAGATATTTTTTTGTCAGATGCATTGCGACGACATTTTGCAATACCCGGCCTAAAGATCTGGAACCGTATTTTTTAACCAATTTTTTCCAGCGCCTCTTTAAATATTCCCAAGTCAGCCGCAGAATCTCGGGATCGGAGCCCAGCCCCGCCATTACCCTGAACCAGTCCTGTGTGCGGACCTTTTTTGAATCGGCATATGCCAGAACTTTTTTTATCAATGCATTGTCTTTGAAGAGGCCGAGAGAAAATAAGATCCGGTTTTTTTCTTCGTCATTATCCGCGGATTCGTAGAGTGAGAGCAGTTTTTCCAATTCGGCTTTCCCGCCGTTTTCCGCGGCCAGCACATAGACGGACTGCCGCAAATTGGGGTCGACATCTTTGCCTGATAGCGCGTCATAGAAAAGCAATCCGGCTTTCTTTAATACGCCGCAGTCTCCATAACCGCCCAAATTCCTGATGATAAGCGAGCGCAGCAGCGTCACATTGTGGTTTTCTTCAGGATCCCTCGTCCAGCCCAGTTTATCCAGGGCCGGTAAAAGAAGCTTCCGTGCGAATCTTGCAAGGTGGTCCTTTGTTTCGTTGTCTCCGGAAAATAAGTGTTTAAGGTTTTCCAGGTTTTCCACGACAATCGACCATACGCTGAAATTAAATTCTTTGTCGCCTTCCTGCGCCGACAGCATATCCAATGCCTGCGAAGACTTCATGTAGCCGGCTTTAGCCAAGGCCAATGAATCGTCCAAGAGCCCGATGCGGTCCGTGTTGGATATTTCTCCGCGTTTGACCGCCTCAACTAGAGCGTTCCAAAGTTCATCCGAGTAAGCTACGCGGTAAAATCCGCTTTGTCCCGGATTTAATTTAATCCAGCTAGATGCGCCGGGGATAGTGACGTTCTTGCTTTCTTTGTTTAAATTTTCGATCAGGATTTTGTCGCCGGCTTCAGGATACAAAATTTTAATTGGGATGTTCCATTTCAGATTTTTACGATCTTTTGATCCGTCAGCCAGAAATCTCTGCTGAGCCACGATAACTTTGTAAAGTTTAAAACCTTTTTCCGCAATACTCACGGAAACAACCGGATATCCGGGCTGATTTGTATATCGCGCCATGATGTCGCGTACCGGTTTGCCCGAAGCGTTCTCAAGCGCTGACCAAAGGTCTTCCGTCGTAGCGTTGCCGAATTGGTGACGGTCAAAATATAGCTTCAGCCCTTTCCAGAAATCTTCTCCCAAATATTCTTCGAGCATACGGCAGACAACCGCGCCCTTATCATAGGCGATGCCGTCGAAAAATTCTTCGATTTCGCCCCTGGTCCAGCCTTCTTTTTCAAGCGGCCGGCTGTTTTTTAACGCGTCTGTGGTGAGCGCCGTCCTGAAGTCTTGCGCCACGAATTGCGTCCAGATATCCATTTCCGGAAATTGATGGTCCATGGACTTCGGTCCCATGAAAGAAGCAAATCCTTCGTTTAGCCACAAACCGTTCCACCATTTCATCGTGACAAGATCCCCGAACCACATGTGCGCGTTTTCATGCTTAACAACTTCGCCCACGCGTTGGCGTCTTGCGGATGAGGATTTTTTAGGGTCTACCAATATTTCGACCGCGCGGAACGTTTCTGCTCCGGGGTTTTCCATTGCGCCGGCTTCAAAATCAGGGATGGCAACCATGTCGTGCTTTGGCATCATATAGGGTTTACCAAAGAGTCCGGCATAATATGGAAGATCGTGTTTTGTGCATTCGTTTGCGAATGCGCCCATGTATTCCTGCCCGGGGAGCGCCCAAGTCTTTATCGGCGTGCCGTCCGAAGCTTTGTCTTCCAGGCATTTCAGATGAAGTATGATTATCGCGATAAGATAGGTCGATAAGGGCGGAGTAGTTTCAAAACAGACGATTTTGCGGCCGTTCTTATCGCTCTTAAGATAAAGCTCTTTTTCAACCGGCATGTTCGAGATGGCCGTCATATCCGCCGGCACGTTTAGGATGATGCGGAATTTTGCTTTTTTGGCCGGCTCGTCCCAGCAGGGGAAACAGCGCCTGGCATCGGTTGATTCGAATTGGGTCGTTGCTCCAAAATATTTTTTTTCGCCGACAACATATGAAGTCATGTAGAATCCGTGCATTTTGTTGTTCAAAACGCCCGAAAATTCAAGCTTTAGCGTCACATAGTGCGATGGCAGAATTTTATTCCTAAAACGCAGTGTTACCGACTCGAATTTTTTGTTTTTGGTAATACTTGCGTGAGAATTTGAGATCGGCCCGCCTTGGATGTTTTTCCACGAGCTCACTTTCGCGCTCTTAATTTTCAAGTCAAGGGCATGAAATGTCAATGAATTCGTCGGCTTATTCACTTTCAAGCGGACAACCTCGCGGCCTGAAAAAGTTCGTTTTTTAAGGTCCGGTCTCAGCCAAATTGTGTAAAATGTCGGCTCGACATCGTCCGGCAGCAGATATGGATTTTTTTTCTCCACGTCTCATTTCCTTTTCAAGGTATATAGTCTGGTTGAGAGATTAGCAAAATGTTGATTTTTCGGCAAGATATGCTATTATATAAATAGTTCTTTGCTGGGTAGTCGGTCCGATGCAAGATCGGACAGGAAAGTCCGGACACCGCCAATTTTGCTTGCAAAATTGAGCGCCATATCAAATGATGTGGCCAATCCCGTCATCCGACGGGATGCTCAAAATTGCAGTCAAGCTTCGCTTGGGCAATTTTGGCAGAGGCAGTGGCTAACAGCCACACTTCTCCGACCCAAGGTCGGAGGGGATGGAAAGTGTCACAGAAACTATACCGCGACATCAACGATTTTGGCCTAAAGCCAAAAAAGCTGATACGTAAGGGTGAAAAGAGGTGAGCCCGCCTACGCGGGATAACCTCGCTTCGGCGAGGCCAAGTAAAAGCTCACAGCTCCGACGGGCGACCGTCGGAGGGGAAAAACACCTGCCCGGTGCAACCTCGTAATAGAGGGCTAGAACCTGAGAGTAATCGAAGGTCCAGATAGATGACTATCTCTCCGACCTTGCGTTGGAGAACAAAATCCGGCTTATAGGCAGAGAACTAAAACGAGCGCCCCTTTCAGGGCGCTCGTTGATTTTTCTCCTGCCGCAATATTCAATTTTTTAAATATTCTGGTAGGAGCCGGTGTAAACTTTTTTGTTCGCACCGGCTGAGTGGATAGGAGGGAATTAACTGACGACAGCGGATTTCGGAAGTTTCCTGAAGAATTTCACCGGGACTTTTTTGTCCCAACTACCACTGTCATTGTGGTATTTGAGAAACCTGGCCGTGAGGCGATGAATTCCATCGAGGACAAACCGATGCGTACCTACATGGGTTACGAAAAGCGGTCGCCTCAAGTTCGCCTCTTTGATGGCTTTCATATGGTCTTCCCATGCTTTAGGAATTTTTTTCCCGTCTTCGAGATACGTGATAACCTGGTGTGGCCCAAGTTTTTCGCCTTTTCTATCCGTCCAGTAATAATTATATGGCTCAAGATTGGGATACAGTTCACGCATTGTCATGTAGCGGGTGGGAAGTTTTTTGGCGAACTTTTTCAAGATCTCTACATTGTAGAGCTTGTCACCGACTCTTGTCGTTTCGAACGGATAATCCGCCGCCTTTTCCGAAACATCAACTCCCGGAGTGTAACGCGTAATGATTTGTTGACCCCAGCTGTTGCGATGCCAGGCAATCGGTATTGGTTTTAAAAACGCCATAGTTTTTCCTCCGTTTGCTTGTTTGAACGGCGAGGAAGGGTTCTTGTTCTCACATCCCTAGTCCCATAATTGGAGAGGGAGGAATTACCCCTTTAGAGCCTTTCGGCTACCTTACCGTTTTGCCGATAATACTGCAGTGGTCCCAGCCGAACATTTCGGATAGGATTCCGGGCAGCTTTTGCAGAAAAAACTCATGCAACTCTTCCGGTCTAACTTCCGGTCGGAGTCCTTGCGCAAAAGCGCCCAATTTTCGGCGATAGTCTCCGCCAGATACAATGCGATTGAATTTGTCAAAAAACGTTAATTTTTAAGACTTTTTTGTTTGCTCTATGCTAATTATACACCTAAATATGATAAAAGTCAATAGCGATTCCGCAGTCCTAGAAATAAGGCAATAAACATGAGACGGCGCCAAGGAAATAAAAGTTCGCCGGTTCAAAGAAATCCCCAAAGAGGCGATTATTGAAGAAAATAAATAGCTAAACTAAAAACTCACCGTTTTTACACGATGAGCCTTTAGTGTGGACCCGGCGAGACTTGCACTCGCTTCGCTGC
>CAZXFC010000003.1:39677-40613 GCA_964640425.1 uncultured Candidatus Saccharibacteria bacterium
GGGAGGAAACACAAAATAATTCAAACTGCAAAAATCAAAATGCAAAATGACAGAGAAAAATTTAAAATAACTAAAAATCCCGCGGGTATCGCCGGATCTTCAGTGTGGACCCGGCGAGACTTGCACTCGCTTCGCTGCGTGTTAATGGCAACATGTTACTTTATACACCACGGGCCCGGGTCCACGTTGCTACGCTAGAACAAAAAAGAACCTTTTGCAAGGTTCTTTTTTGTAACACGCAACTTTGGCTCGTAATGTACGAACTTGTTACCAATGATTCCATTATACTCCTATATTTATTGCTGTCAATGCCATTGGCGTGATATAATTTAATGCGATGAGAAAAAGATATAAGCATAAAAATCACAGCTGTACATTATGCAAGCCCAATAAAATGGGCGCGGCTTGCCGTTGGAAAGCTAAAGAGCTTTCACTAATCAAAGATTTTGAAAAAACCAAAAAAGAGCATCTCAAAAGTTGAGTTTCAAAAATAACTCAACTTGGCGACCAGGTCGCCAAGTGAAAATTCGGCTTATAGATAGAGAACTAAAACAAAAAAAGCGGATTAAGCCGCTTTTAAAATGGATTTAGGATGCTAGGAAAGGAAATAAAGTCCTGAACTTTAATTTACAATGGTCACATCGCAATATATGAAATTGCGCCTCTTGATAATTGCATATTTGCCGCGGATCTTTTCCGTGGGTGAATATTAAAAATTTACCCAAAAATTCTGTGGCAAAACTAATTTCTTTGAGCGTGAGTTCCTTGCCTACAGTTGTAATTTTAAGGAATCTCTTGCCTTCTTTGGTCTTTAAAAAATTACGAGGGTCATTTCTTTTAAGACTATTTTGCATTATGAGCTCCCTTCTAAGGCAAAGCTATCATATCTATTTTTTTTGTCAATCCTCCAAAACTTTGATAACCAGCTTTTTGGCG
>CAZXFC010000004.1:0-19134 GCA_964640425.1 uncultured Candidatus Saccharibacteria bacterium
GTCCTGCAAAACGCCGTCGGTACGAAAACGTATGGCCACCTCTTTTTCTTTGGGATCTATATGAATATCGGAGGCGCGCAATTGCTGCGCGTCTTCAATAAGAGCGTCTACAAGCTGAATGATTGAAATTTCGGCTTTTTTTTCTATCTCTTTTGCAGTTCTAGTCATCAATGTAGTCATGTCTATTTATACAATATTTTGATAAATTAGTCAATATTATTCGTTTTTCTAAAAAGAATTACCTGATTATACGCTACTTTATATTCCCTATCAATTTTAAGCCCTCAGCATTGGTTACAACAGCTATATTTCTAGATTGAATATAATCGACTATTTTCTGAAGCATTTCGTGGCGGGCGCTTTCCTGATATCCATCTTCATCTATGCGATGAAAAAGCAAGATAAGCCATTTTTTCTTTGTTATGGCATCATCTATCGCCCGCTGCACATCCGGAAATTCGACACCGGCGTCAACTTCAAGGCGCTTTAACCGAAACCTGTTAGTATTTTTGTCGTTTAATCCCGGCTGGGTAAAACGCGCACCCGCAAATCCGCTCTCTTTAACTATTTTTTCAACTCCGCCGTCTACGGCACCGTAAGGATAGGCAAAGGTTTTTACGGACTTCACGCCTATTTCCGAAAGGTCCCTCATGGAGCCGATTACCTCATACCTCTGCTGGCTTTCCGTTAATTCCGTAAGTCTCGGATGTGTCCGGGTGTGCGCTCCGATCTCGTGCCCGCGCTTTTCCATATCAAGAATCTGTTCTTTCGTAACGTATCCGTCCATTTCAAGCGCTCCGGAAATAATGTACTGTGTCGTTTTAATGCCGACCTTATCTAAAATAGGAATCGCCCTCTCATAATTCGATAAAAATCCGTCATCAAAATTAAAAGATAGAAGCCCTCCCGAAGCCCCTATTGTCCTCGGCGCCTGAGTCAGGCTAGGTGCAGGATCCGGAACCGGTTCCTGAGATGAAATTTCGGATATTGTACTTGTCCCGACTCCGAAGTAAAAGGGCTTTAGAAAAGCGCCGATCACCATGATGGGGATCGGCAGAAGCAATATTATTATTATCATCATTATCTTTTTCAATAAACCAATTTTGCACGGTCCACATAAAGATTTCATGAAGACGTTTTCTAATCAAGATGGAAAGAAGGATAAAGTAAATTTACTTTATCCTTTTTATTTTTTTCTTCCTAATCTCTTATAAATTTTATCTCGGCTATCAGCGGCTAAAAGCTGGATAATATGATCTGATCTGAACTTAAATCCGACGCGATAATCGCGCGTGATGCGAAAAGAAAACAAGCCTTGAAGCGGCGGGCTTAAGGGTTTGGTATGAAGCCTTGGATCAAACGAATCGTCATGAATGACCTCAATCAATTCCGCTAATTTATTTTGGCATTCGGCAGGCAGTTTTCGGACATCCTTTAGAAAGTCATTATCATAAACAACCTCATTTCTTCGATCGGGCATGGTTCCGAAAAGTTTCTTTATCCGTAAAACGATAAAAAGAGGCCTGCTTCTGAGACCTGGCTAGTATTTTTTTAACAAAAGATGCTTTATATTCGCCCTCTGCATCCTTAAGCGGCGTGAAAAGGAATTTTTTCATATCGCGAATATCGCCCTTCAAGTTTTTAACTTCTTTATCTAATTTTTTAACTAATGTTTGTGTACTCATTTGTTTATGATATCATATAATAAATTTTAACTCAAATGAAAATCCGCGAATGAAGATTGACTTCCACACTAATTCATACTAAACTCAAAATAACGTATGCAAAATGACTCTACATTTTATGGTCTGGGCATTGCGCCGAGACTCCTTGAGATTTTGGCAAAACTCAATTTCACCATGCCTACCCCCATCCAGGAGCAGGCAATTCCGGTTGCAATCGAAGGAAAGGATCTGATAGGCATAGCGCAAACCGGCACCGGCAAGACGCTTGCCTTCGGCATTCCGATGATACAGCGAATTGCGCAAAGCAAAGCGGAAGGTATGATAATTTTGCCGACGCGCGAGCTTGCTTTGCAGGTGGACGAAGCATTGCGCCAGATCGGCCGCGACCTCGGCTTGAAGAGCGCGGTGCTAATCGGCGGCGCTTCCATCAGACCGCAAATAGAGGCGTTGCGCCGCCGGCCGCACATCGTCATCGGCACGCCAGGGCGCATTATCGACCACCTTGAACCGAGAACTCTCTCCATCGCGAACGTATCCATTTTGGTTTTAGACGAAGCGGACCGCATGCTCGACATGGGTTTTGCTCCGCAAATAAAAAGAATTTTGTCCGCTGTTCCCAAAAACCGCCAGACGATGCTTTTTTCGGCAACGATGCCGGACGATATTGTGCGCATAGCCAATCAATACATGAAGCTCCCGTTGCGCGTGGAGATTGCCCGCCCGGGAACAGCCGCAGAGAAAGTCACTCAGGAACTTTTCATAGTAAAAAAGGAAAATAAAAATAGTCTTCTTTCCAAACTGCTCGCTGAATACCGCGGATCGGTTTTGATATTTTCGCGCACTAAATACGGCGCTAGAAAAATTTGCAGAGTGCTGCGCGACGCGCGCATCCACGCGGCTGAAATTCATTCCAACCGTTCTCTCGCCCAGCGAAGGGAAGCGCTCGACGGATTTAAGTCCGGCAAATACCGCGTGCTTGTGGCAACCGACATCGCTTCGCGCGGAATAGATGTTTTGGGAATCGAACTTGTAGTCAACTTTGACCTGCCCGAAAATCCTGATGACTATGTCCACCGCATCGGGCGAACAGGCAGAGCCGGCGCGCCGGGCCGCGCGATATCATTCGCAACGCCGGAAGAAAAAGATTCCGTCCGCGCGATTGAAAAACTTTTGCGTACCGCGATAGATATATCCAAACATCCGGAAATAACCGAGGAAAAATTCACCGAATACAAAATCATCCCGCGCCATTTTTCTCAACGCCGCTTCGGCGGCCCTAAACGCCCATCTTACGGCGGGAGGGGAAGATTTGGAAGATAAAAATAGTGATACAATAGGTAAATGTCAAATGATGTTAAGGTAGCCGTGTTCGGCGGAGGATGTTTCTGGTGCACGGAAGCGGTTTTTAAAATGTTAAAGGGCGTCAATTCCGTCATGCCCGGATACGCCGGGGGCGTATCAAACGAGATCGGAGCCCCCGGACCGACTTACCACGACGTAACCTACGGCAATACAGGACACGCGGAGGTAGTGCGCATTGAATTTGATCCAAAGCAGATTTCCTATCACGACTTGCTTACTGTTTTTTTTGCGACACACGACGCAACATCCCTGAACAAACAGGGCAACGACATCGGAGTCCAGTACCGTTCAATAATCCTTTACTGGAGCGGGGAGCAGAAAAAAGAAGCCGAAGATTTTATAAAAGGATTAAACACCTCTCATCCCGGAGGGAATCCGGTCGTAACCGAGGTCAAACAGCTGATGCATTTCTACAAAGCCGAAGAAGAGCATATGGATTTTTATAAAAAAAATTCCGCACAGCCATATTGCCAAGTTGTAATAAACCCAAAACTTGAAAAAGTTCAAAAAGAATTCGCCGCGCTGTTGAAAAAACAGGATTAAAAAAACCGCGCGTTCATGATTTGACTGTTGGTATTTTTCATGCTACAAACATGCAAGAAGGAGATTGGCTATGGCAAAAAAATTCAGCGGAGATTATATGACGGTTGCGAGCGTATTTGCCGATAGTAATTTACGGAAATTTCTCGTTACTTTCAAAAACGGCGATGAAGCTCATGTAAAATTTTCTTCCGTTTTGCCGAAAGGAATGAAATATTGGCATTTCACGGCAATGCCCGGAGAGCACGGCAACAGTATTTATATACCCGGAAATGGCTTTGCAATCGAAATTCCATGGAATGTCATCAGAACGCTCACCGACCCGGATTTCGCAAAAGTGATGGTTGATGCGGCGGCAAAGCAGGCGCTCGAAATCGGAGCACGGCTCCGGCACCTTAGAAATGAATGTGGCCTGACGCAAAGGCATGTAGCAGGATTAGCCGGCATTGAACCCGCAAATCTATCACGGATTGAAAACGGCAGATTAAGGCTGAACACTTCGACCTTATGGAAAATTCTCGCTGCGATGGGTTATTCACCGGCCGACCTTGCCTCACAAACCGAATATATAAAATAAGCTCGTATCGCACAATGCCGCGTGGAAAAATTTCCCACGGTTTTTTATTTTAATTAACCGGAAGCTCGAAAAAGTCCACGAAGATTTCTCCATGCTTCTTGAAAAAACAGGATTAAAAAATAACTTAACAAATTTGTCCGAACGGTCAAAATTGTTAAAGACACATGATATAGAATTTTGCTTACGACCGTTACAATTATGCTATATGTAAATTTAAGAAAAAACGCAGAAACAATCTGCGCTTTAGATTTGAAACTGTTTTCCTATAATATTGTCGGGGTGTTCTTTGTTGAAAAGAATTTCGCTGCTTTCGAGCAGATAAACATCATTAATTCTCGCCTTAATCATCGCTTCCCAGCAATGCTTGCAAAACCACCAGTGGCCCCAAAGATATAGGTCTGCTCCGACCCTATTGTATCCTCGAATATTTCTGATTGCCGTTGGCTCGCTGTGATTTCTTGGATGGCAACCCTCGCAAAGTTCATAGCCTTCGCCGCTTTTGCATCCGCGAACAACACGCTCGCATTTGTGAGTTTTGTGATAATCACTGCCGTTCGCACCCATACCAATAACCCTGTCACCGTAAACCACGACCGCGGCTCCGGGCATTAGCGAATCCAGAGATTGCGCCTCGGCATACGCCTTGGCCAACTTCATAAAAACGTTTTTCGCCGAAACATATTTTATTTCTCTGCCTGCCGGCAAATAGGGATACTTTATATTTTTTTCTAACAATTTTTTTCCAAAATCTGATATTAAGAATACTATAATTGCGAACTTCAGCAAGTTGACTCAGTTAGGTTTTTAACGTAATATATAAAAGCCTTCTGGCATTTTTTTTATGGATATTCGCAATATCGCAATAATAGCTCATGTTGATCATGGTAAGACGACGCTTACCGATGCTTTGCTGCGGCAAACAGGCGCGGCCGAGGAAGGCTTTTCAATGGACTCAAACAAGCTCGAGCAGGAGCGCGGAATTACTATTTATTCGAAAAATGCGGCTGTATTTTGGACTCCTTCGACGGGCTCAGGATCTCCGCAGACTCCGACAAAAATAAATATAATTGATACACCCGGCCACTCGGATTTCGGCTCTGAGGTGGAGCGCGTGCTCCGCGCAATAGATTCAGTGCTCTTGGTGGTGGACGCGCAGGAAGGGCCGATGCCCCAGACGCGTTTCGTTCTGAAAAAATCTTTGGAATTGGGGCTTAAACCCATCGTTATAATAAATAAAATAGACAAACCTGCCGCCGACCCGCATCGCTGTGAGGAACAAGTGCTGGAACTTTTTTTGGAATTGGGCGCCAACGACGAGCAGGCAAGTTTTCCGGTGGTATACTCCATTGGACGGCAAGGCATCGCCAAGAAAAAATTAACCGACGATTCAAAAGATTTGACTCCTTTGCTTGAAACCATTTTGGAACATGTAAAGCGCGCTTCTACCCCGGAGGCATCAGAGAAGCCGCTTCGCCTTCAGCCTTTCAACCTTGGCTACGACAATTTTCTGGGACGCCTCGCGGTCTGCCGCGTATACGAAGGCAAAGTTTCGGGCGCGCAGAATGTTTTTGTAAAAAAACCCGGAAGCACGGAATTCAAGATAGGTAAGCTCACAAAAATTTTCACATTTAAAGGTTTGGAGAGGGTTGATACCCCGTCGGCGGAAGCGGGAGACATTGTTATGGTTGCTGGCATTCCCGACATATATATTGGAGACACAGTCGCCGATTCCGCAAACGCGGAAGCCTTGCCCGCGATAGCCGTGGACGAGCCGACCATAAAACTAAATTTTTTGGTAAACTCATCCCCTTTCGCGGGACGCGAAGGAAAATTTGTAACATCGCGCCAAATACGTGAACGCCTGGAGCGCGAGCTCGAAATTAACGTCGGCCTCCGCATAGATTTTTCGGCGATGGATAATTTCGTAGTTTCCGGAAGAGGCGAACTCCACATCGCAATATTGCTTGAAACAATGCGCAGAGAAGGATACGAATTGCAAGTATCCCAGCCTCAGGTAATTACAAAGGAAGAGAACGGTGTAAAAGTTGAACCATTCGAAGAAGCGGTCATCAACGCACCGGCTGAATTCCAAGGGGCGATAATCGAACGCCTATCACAGCGCGGACTGGTGCTGCAAAATATGAATCTGCACGGCAAAACAGTGCGCATTATAATGGAGGGGCCTACCCGCGGACTTTTGGGATACAGGAACCAATTTATGATAGACACGAAAGGCGAGGGAATTTTATCCTCGCGATTTATCGGTTTCCGCCCGTTCGCGGGTGAAATAAAAAAGCGCCAAACCGGCTCAATGGTTTCCATGGCGGCGGGAAAGGCTCTCGGCTATTCGCTCTGGAATCTTCAGGAGCGGGGCACTTTGTACATCGGCCCAAACATTGAAGTATACGTTGGCATGGTCATCGGCAACACCGCCAAAGGAGACGAGATGCCTGTAAACCCGACCAAAGGCAAAACGCTATCAAACACCCGCTCAAAATCATCAGACGAGGCGATAATGCTCACCCCTCCCATCCCGCTCACGATAGAGCGCGGACTTGAAATGATGTCCGAAGACGAATATCTGGAAATTACGCCGCTCTCCACGCGCCTCCGCAAACAAAGGTTTGTGCAATAAAAAAAGCTTCACTCGGAAGCTTTTGGATATGAATAAAGAGGATATCGGCAATTTAATGGGATGTGTGAACTAAAATCGTAATCTCGAAAAAATTGTTTTATATCTGTAAAAACGTAAACCCTCACATGAAAAGTTGGGTTTCCGCTGGACGCATAAAATATCTGGAGTCCGTTATATTTTTGCGCCCCTTCAACACTGATATTCCCGCTGATGCCGCTTAGTCCAAGGCCTTCTTTTGTTTGATTAACACTCAGATAAAAATAATTGCTTTCGTGATCATGTCCTGACTCGATCCAAAAATAATACTTGATCTCAGCAATTTCGTCTTCGCAAATTTTTCTGGGAGCGCTATTTTTACCTTTGGGCTGATTCGGCTGGCCAGCCATTTCGCCTAGATCGATTATCGTTCCGAATGATAACCTTTTAACCGGCCCATTGGCGCCGGTTTGCAATTCTACGAAAATACTTACTCCGTCAACTGTCCGCTTATGTGCATGCAAATTCGTAGCCGATACCATAAAGCTGATCAAGACCGCAACAGCCACAAAAAAACTTTTCATTCTATCTCCTTTACATTAAATACTCTGTGGAGAGACTAACACCCGATGCCAATTTCGTCAAAGTTTTTTGGTTCGTGCTAACATGGATAATATGAATTGGGCCGATAAATTCTCGCTCAAAACTACGATAATAACCACGCTTGCAATGCTGGCTATATTCGCGCTGATACTTTTGGCCATGGGACAAGTGCCCATATGCAAATGCGGATACATTAAGTTGTGGCACGGCGTCACATACAGTTCCGAAAATTCCCAGCACCTGACCGACTGGTACACTTTTTCGCATATCATCCACGGGATAATTTTTTATTGGATTGCGCGCAAAATCGGCAAACGCTTCGGCTGGGGAATCGGCCTGATGTTCTTAGCCGCGCTATCCGTTGAAATGGCATGGGAAATATTTGAAAACACCGATTTTATAATTAACCGCTACCGCGAAGTGACAATTTCACTGGATTATTACGGGGATTCGGTCATCAATTCCGTTTTTGACGTGCTCGCGATGGCGTTTGGTTTCTTTTTCGCGAGGAAAGCCCCTGTCTGGATTTCTATTTCTCTCATAATTTTTCTGGAAGCATTCACCGCGTATTTCATCCGCGACAATCTGGCCCTCAATATTTTGATGCTTCTCTACCCAATCGAGATCATAAAGAACTGGCAAACTGGAGCATAAAACAACTTTTTATTTTTTTTGACAAGTCTTGCATTTATATGGTATCATTTTACAATGCTGATTTTAAAAAACAATTGGGGGAAAATACTAATTGCGTTGCTGGTGTTAGGCGGAGGCTATTTCTACTTCGGACGGAATGGAAATAAAGCGGAACCAGCGACAGCGACAGCAGAAATTAAAAATATAGAACAGATTGTCAGCATAACCGGGCGCGTTAAGCCTTCAAACAGCGTTGACCTTGCGTTCGAGACAGCAGGAAAAATAATTTCAGTATCGGCAGAAGTAGGAAGCCGGGTGGACGCTGACCAGTTACTCCTTCGATTGGATGACTCTTCCCTTCAGGCAGAGCTGGCAAAAGCACAGGCAGATCTCGAGGCATACAATACGGACAACATCAGAAATAAAGCGGACGCGGACCTTGCGAGCGCCTATGAAGCCGGCATAACTGCCGCTCAAAAATCATCCGTCATTGCCAAAACTTCTCTATTTACACTTACGGACATCCAGTTCGCGCATTATAATCTGGCAAATTCCGACAGCTTCAATATTGCCTACGCGAAAGCGCAGGCAGTTGAGGGGCTCTTGGGCGCGCCCAACATCGGCAACGCAACAAATGATACTTTGAGTGAACTTTCGGGAGGAGCATTTGGACTTACCCAGACCGCCGCATCTACCCGTTCGCAATCAGATATTGATATAGCTTTATCATCGCTTCTAAATGCTTTGGGCAAAGTAAAAAATACTCTTGACCGGGTTCCCGTCACAAGCACGCTTACAGCAACGGAAAAAACGAACTTGAGCGCGGAAAAAACGAATATATCAGCGGAGTTGACCGCCATCGCAGGCAAAATTCAGGCAATCAATGTCCAGAAAGTGACGAATGAAAATAATATTTCTTCCTCGCTTGCTTCGGTCAAATCCGCGGAAGCAAACATAAAAAATATTCAGGTTTCCATCGCAAAGACCGCGCTTTACTCCCCTATTTCAGGCATAGTATCCGTACAGGACGCCAAGGTCGGGCAAATAGTTTCGCCCTCAGTCGCAATAGTTTCAATAATATCCGGCGCCCAATTCCAGATAGAAGCCGACGTGCCTGAGGCGGACATTGCGAAGCTCCACGCGGGCCAGAGCGCCATGGTCACGCTGGACGCGTACGGAAGCGGAATATTTTTTGACGCTAAAATAGTTTCCATCAACCCGTCCGAGAAAATAATCGACGGAGTGGCAACATACAAAACTACTTTTCAATTCTTAAAAAAAGACAAGCGGGTCAAAACAGGCATGACCGCGAATATCGATGTCTCATCAGCTAAAAAGGAAAAAGCGGTCGCTTTGCCGGGAAGAGCGATATTTACCAAGGAAGGTAAAAAATACGTCCTGTTAGTTCTCGGGGAAAACAAAACCGAAAAGCGCGAGATACAAACAGGCATATTGGGCGTGGACGGCTCTATGGAAATAATTTCAGGGCTGAACGCGGGAGACAAAGTTTTAATTCCTCAAATTGACTAAATGCCGCTCATCGAAGTCCACGATCTGGAAAAAGTTTACGGCGGGGAGCAAGGGGGCTCCTCCACGCTAGCGCTGAAAAATTTTTCTATAACGATCAACGAAGGCGATTTTGTCGCCATAATGGGTCCTTCGGGCTCCGGTAAATCAACTCTTCTCCACATTTTAGGTTTTTTGGACAGGCATACCAAAGGGATTTACAAATTCAACGGCAAAACCATTGATGATTTTTCCAATGAAGAACTGGCTCTGGTGCGGAACAAGGACATGGGATTCATTTTCCAGGCATTCAATCTTCTTCCGCGCGCGACGGTTCTCGAAAACGTTCAACTGCCGCTTTTATATTCGGATGTAAAGGAAAAGGAATGGGATGGTCTTGCGCGGGAAACTATAGATTCCGTCGGCCTCACCCACCGTATAAACCATCTGGCTTCCCAACTTTCGGGAGGAGAGAAACAAAGGGCAGCAATTGCCAGGGCTTTGGTGCGAAACCCGAAAGTAATATTCGCGGACGAGCCGACGGGAAATCTTGATTCAAAATCCGGTTCATCCGTAATGAAAATCATACAAGAATTAAATGAAGCTCATAAGCATACGGTCATTCTCATCACGCACGAAACTTATACCGCCGAACATGCACAGACAATAGTTAAATTAAAAGACGGTGAAATAGAATCTCAACAGCGCGTCGCGCACCGCCATAAAACCGCGGAATATTCAAAATAAATGACTTTCAAAAACAGCGTAAAAACCGCAATTGAAGGATTGAGAACGCACAAATCGCGGTCATTGCTTACGATACTCGGCATTGTCATCGGCATAACTTCCATAATTCTCATCATGTCCATAGGTCAGGGGGCGCAGGATCTTATTTTGGGACAGATTCAAGGCTTGGGTTCGCGCACAATCGCGGTAATACCGGGCAGAGTACCCAAAGGCCCGACAGATTTTGCACAAACCCTCTCAGCCTCGCTTAAACAAAAAGATTTAGACGCGCTTTTAAAGAAAGAGAATGCGCCAACGATAAAAGATGTAATGCCGGTCGTTTTTTCAGCTTCCACGGCAACTTACGGTTCCAACGCCTATGCTATGACGATTCTCGGGGTCTCTGAAAGAGCATCTTCAATTTTCAATTTGCAGGTTGCAAACGGCATATTTCTTACGGATGATGACATAAAGGGGCGCACCGACAGCATTGTGATAGGACATAAAGTTAAGAACGAGCTTTTCGGCGCTTCCGATGCGGTGGGTCAAAAAATAAAAATAGAAGGCAAGAATTTCCGCGTCATCGGAGTTTTGCCGCAAAAAGGACAGGTATCGTTTTTTAATTTTGACGAAATTGCTCTCGCTCCATATACCACGACACAGCAATATATTTTGGGCATCAAATATTTCAACCGCTTTATCGTCGAGGCGGACTCCGACGCGTCGGTTAATCAAACCGTTTCTGATGTAAAACGAACGCTCCGCGAATCTCACGACATTACTGATCCCGCAAAAGACGATTTTTTTGTGCAGACTTCCGCAGATTTGGCGGCGACAATTGGGACCGTAACCAGCGTGCTCACCTTGCTTCTGACTTCAGTGGCGGCGATATCTCTCGTCGTCGGAGGCATTGGCATAATGAATATTATGCTTGTCGCCGTAACCGAACGAACTCGCGAGATAGGCCTGCGCAAAGCCTTGGGTGCCACCGGAAAAAATATACTGACCCAATTTTTGCTTGAAGCGGTAATTTTGACGGGTTTGGGAGGAATAATCGGCATTGTGCTTGGCGCCTCGCTTTCATATAGTGTCAGCATAATTCTCACCAAAGTTCTGGCGCTTTCATGGCATTTTACTTTTCCATTTGAAGGCGCGTTCATCGGCCTATCCGTCTCGGCACTCGTCGGCCTCATCTTCGGCATCTACCCGGCCCGCCAGGCCTCGCAAAAAAGCCCCATAGAGGCTTTGCGGTATGAATAACATAATGCTAATATGCCACTAGATTGGGCATGCTAATGAGAGTAATAACAGATATTAAGAAGTCTCCGGATTATCCGTACAAAATAATCGGCTTCCCGAAAATTCATTTTGAAGCCGAGACAAGAGCAGATGAGATGGAATTAAGGAAGATTTATAGCACATATGTCGGCGGCAAAACAATTCATGTCGAGGGGCTTCCGGAATTCAGCATAGAAGGCGGCATCAAAACATTAACGCTGGTTCTAAAAGAAAAACATTAAAGAACTGCCTAATGGCGGTTTTTTCATACCCTCAAATATTTGCGGATGGCAAATGAAGAAGAGAGGACGCCCAAAAGCAAGCCTACTGCGATTAGGATAAAGGAAATTTCCCAAATGTTCGCGGTGAAATAAGAAAACACGTTTAGACCGCCGAAAATTGAGGCGGTTTTTTTTCCGGTCCACCAAAATATCGGATAAAAAAGCGCAATGGTAAATATTGATGACAAAAGTCCGTACATGACGCCCTCGACGAGAAAAGGACCGCGGATGAACGCGTATGAGGCGCCGACCAGCTGCATGACTGATATTTCTTCTTTGGAATTGTAGATGGCCAGGCGCACCGTGTTGTAGGCTACCAATATGGCGATAAGCGCAAGTATCGCGCTTGCGGCAAATCCTAACAGGCGCGCCGTAGTAAGTATTGAAGCAAGCTTTTCAATGGCAACCTGATTCTGACGGTAAGTTATTTTTTGTTCTCCGTTCTCATCAGTCGCAATCAAATTTGATTCCGCCGAAGACTCCAAGAATTTTGAAATCGCCTCGTATTTTGAAGTATCTTTGGCGCGTATCTCAATGCTCGCGGAAAAAGGATTATCTCCCACTACCTCCAAAGACTGTAATACGATAGTATCGCCCTGATGCCTGTCCTTAAACGATTGCAAGGCCGCATCGCGCGACACATATTTGACGTCTTTGATTTCAGGCAGTCCTTTTAGTTTTTCCTGCATAGCCATAATATCTTCCTCTGAGGTGTCCTGCTTGAAATAAACACTGATATCCACTTTTTCTTCAAGACTCGTAATGACACCGTTCATAAAAATACTTCCCATTACCACAATGCCTATCATGAAGATAGAAAGCGACATGACCAAAACCGTCGCCACGCTCACAACGCCGTTCCTGAAAAAATTAATAAAGCCCCATTTGAATACTCTCTTGAAGGTTATCTGGTCCATCCCGTTAGAGGCAGATCGCGATCCCGCAACCTGCACTTTTCATGTTAACTATTAATGTATTAATTTTACCGCGCCCTAGTATATGTCGCAAGCGATCGCGGCCTCTAACGGGATCCGTTCAATATAAAAGAGGAGCCTCGATGACTCCTCTCGCTATCCTTGGCAGCTTTTACCGTTCGCCCAAATGCTCATACCTGTTCACGATCTTTGCAACTTGCTAAAGCACGTACTTCCCTCTTTCCTCATCCCTGACGACTTTGCCTTTATCCAAAGTTACCACGCGGCGGCGCAACGAATTGATTATCTCTTTGTCGTGGGTAGCGAGTATCACAATGGTACTGTTCAAGTCGTTTATTTTTTGCAGAAGATTTACAATGTCGTGGGTGTTTACCGGATCAAGATTGCCCGTCGGTTCATCGGCAATTACTACGTCGGGCTTGGAAACTATTGCGCGGGCGATGGCCACGCGCTGTTTTTCGCCTCCCGAAAGCTGGCCGGGAAAATGCCATGATTTGTCGGTAAGCCCCACAATATCCAAAACCTGCGGCACATCGCGCTCAATATCTTCCTCGGGTGCACCGCCGGCTTCCAGTGCGAACGCGACATTTTCGTAGGCGGTTTTATGCGGTAGAAGGCGATAGTCCTGAAATACTACTCCCATTCTGCGCCTCACCTTTGGCAACTCCGCGCGTGTCATTTCGCTCACATCATGCGATTCAAAAAAAACTTTCCCCGAAGTCGGATATTCTTCGGCCAAAAGAAGTTTGAGCAGGGTGGACTTGCCGGCTCCCGAAGGCCCGACAAGCGATATAAATTCCGCCGGCTTGATGGTGAACGAAACGTCCTCCAAAGCGATGGAGGTCGGAGAATAGACTTTTGATACTTTATCGAAATAGATCATTGTTAGTTAAATAGTTGAATGGTTGAATAGTTAAAGAGATAGTTCTGCTTCAATAAATTTTTCCAAATCTCCGTTTAAAATACCGTCAACGTCGCCGGTTTCCTCGCCTGTCCGGTGGTCTTTGACCATATGGTAAGGATGAAATACGTAAGAACGTATTTGGTGTCCCCATTCCGCCTGCGGAACAGTACCGCCTCTTGCTTCTTTTTTCTCATCTGAGGCCTTACTCAATTCTAATTCATAAATCTTCGCCCGTAAAATGTCCATGGCATGCTTGCGGTTCGCCTGCTGGGTGCGCTCAGTAGAAGCATGCACGGAAATTCCGGTGGGTTTGTGTAAAATCCGCACGGCTGTTTCTCTTTTATTGACATTCTGACCGCCCGGGCCGCCCGCTCTTGCGAAAGTTATCTCTAAATCATCATCTTTCACCGGCGCCTCCTCCGGATCCGTTATTTCAGGCAGTATTTCAACCAATGCAAAAGAGGTGTGGCGCCTTTTGTTTGCGTCGTAAGGCGAAATGCGCACCAATCGGTGCACGCCGTACTCCTTTTTAAGGTAACCATAAGCAAATTTGCCCTTTATCATGGCAGATGCGTTGCGAATACCTCCCAGTTCGTTGGGGTGCGTATGTAGAGCGCCAAAACGCCAACCGCGCTTTGCCGCATATTTTGAATACATTTCAAAAAGAATATGCGCCCACTCCTCCGCATCATCCCCTCCCGCGCCCGAATAAACCGCGATGATGGCATTGCCCGCATCATATTTTCCTGTAAATAACTCTAATTTTATCAGACTATTAAAATCCTTTTCGATCCGCGTTGCTTCCCTTAAAAGTTCCTCAACCGCCGCGGGATCTTCCTGTGTCATTTTGGAAAGCTCAGAAAGGTTCGCGGCGTCGCCCGATATATTTTCCCATTTAGAAATACGTTCCTTTAACGCGGATATCCTGGTTGAGACGGCCTGCGCTTTTTGATTGTCTTTCCAAAAATCAGGATGCGTTGCCTCACCCTCCAGTTTCAAGAGATCTTCTTTTAGCTGCCTCAAGTCAAAGACGGTCCGCCTCTTTGCGGACCTTTGATGCAAGCTCTTCAATATTTTTCTTATCTTTGGCTTCCATAGAAATTATAATAGCACGAATCGAGAAAAAGAAAAAGGCCACGGTAATTCCGTGGCCCCTGCTCTTTCAGCTTTTAAAAACATCACCCGCAAAGCGGCGCAATAATGCCTCGTCCCGTGCATGCAATTTTCCCTTCCACAAATTAAAGAAAAATTCTTGGTCTTGCCGGCTCAATGGCAAGTAAACTGAGTTGTAAAAATCATGATTGCTCAAAACGGCTTTTATGCTTTCAGCGCCCCGCAGTGACTCATTTATCGGATAATCAAACGTGATTTTGCACGTATTCAACTCATTTTCATAACGCAAAAGCGCATTATTGTCCAAACAAAAATTAATCTCCCCGCTCATGGATTTTAAGATTAAATTATCGATCACTTCCCGCGCCTGTCGGTTCGTATCAAGCGCTCGTTCTTCCTGCTGCCGCTCGCTGATAATGCTTTGCATTACTTTGGCGATACGACCCGGTTCCCGTTTGTCTTCAAGTACAAGCTGCTCAACTTTTGCCATCCTTTTCAAACACTCGAACTTTGCGCTATCGTTACTCACAATAGTATCCTCCTGCTTTATCCGATACTCTCAGACAAAGCGGCTCCGGCCTGCGTCGGCAGTCCGTCAGGCTGTAGAATTTAAAGAGCCCAGTAAAAGTTAAGCAATTGTCAGTTTTTTTGTCAACCAAATGTACTATGATCATTGGACGGCCGTCAGTTTATCAGAGTACTTCGCACAATTTACGTAAGTTCCCTCATCGTACCGCTTTTGCCAATTTCCATTACATGGATGTAGGGCAATAAATGTTTCTGACGCAGATCATACAAAAATTGTTCCGGAATTTTGTTTTTTCCTATCCAGACGCTTTGTTGTAGCATCCTAAATCCGAGACCGCGAAGAATCTCTCTCAGCCACCCCCTCTTCTGCCTTTCTTTCTCCGGTATATCAAAAACAATAATTTTCAATTTATTATCCTTGATAACATCATAGTTTGAAAACGCTCTCTGCTGAAGCAGTTGTAGCTTTTTCAAGCCACTGGAAGTAATTTTCCAAAGCATTCTATTTTCAGATTTTTTCTTTCCTATAAATCCTTGCGCTTTCAAGTAATTAAGAGTGTTATAAAATTTTTGCATTTCTTTTTGATTCCTATCTTGAAAAGATCGCCTTCTGTTTACAGAATAAGATTTGGTGAAACCTACAGGTGAAAGTTCATCTATAATTTCTAATGTGGCAAGCGCCCCTGCTGCTAAAATCACTAATACCTTACTAAGTTTTTCACCTCTTTTCATACTTCAATATACTATGATTATTGGACGGCCGTCAAGTTATCAGAGCAACATAACAAAACGTACAATTGAATTATAAGAGCATAAATTTGGAAAAAGAAAAACCAAGCGTTTTGCTTGGCTCTTGAAATTATTCAAACGTTGTAACTCCGCTCTTTTTTATACCTTCAGCTCTCTTGTTTTCGAAAACCATCTCAAAAAATTTTTTGTCTAACAAACTAAGTTCAATTTCGTGAACAGGCATACCTGGGCCGTCGTAGATCCGAAGAGATCCGCAATCTCCTTTTTTGGGCTTTGAGATACAAATTTGTAAATTTTCTATTTCCGCATCCAAATCGTCCGAACCGCATTCAGATTGCCGTATCAACAATGTCCATTTTAATATTCCGGACATCGTCTTTCTCTGGATATCTAATAGAAAATCCGCATCATGACCTTTTGCAAAAAGCAGCTTGCCCAACGGCTCATCAATGACATATTGAAGCCTCTTCGCAACTTTCATAGGATCGCGTTTGCCTTGCAGTATGTACTGCTCTACCTCAGCTAAAACAGCCAAGCAATCCCTCTGTTCCGCTTTTACTTTATCGCTGCTCACGATAGTATCCTCCCGCCTCGCCGCTCCTAACGGCTAAAAGCTGCTCCGGCCTGCGTCGGCAGTCCGTCAGGCTATGGAATTTAAAGAGCCCGGTAAAAGTTAAGCGATTTTCACGATTTTTGTCAATTCAAAATTTTTATGCTACAAAAATATAAGTGCCGCCTTAGCTCAGCCGGTAGAGCAATGCTTTCGTAAAGCAGAGGTCCCGAGTTCGAATCTCGGAGGCGGCTTCGAAAAATAAAACCCCGTCCGCCTCCGTCGGTTGGCGGATGTGCGAATGCGGGGTTTTTACGATAAGAATTTGAAGAAAAAAAACAATGCGCTGTTGGATAAAATATGGACCAAAATAGGCAGTGAAAGGCTTCCAGACCATAAAAGCAAAAACATGTAAAAACTGCCTGCGAGAATCATACTGATCATGTACGCATGATTATAGTCGTGGAATATCGCAAAAAAAATCATGGATAAAAACAATCCGCCGCTTCTTCCCGAAACCAAAACGATGGCATAATAAAACACAAATCGGTCGGTAAGTTCTTCTTTTACGGCGGAGAGCATCCAATCCGGAACTTTCGCGTTGTCGGAGAGCCCGCGCATGACCGTAAGTATCTCCGGGCGCCACCACAAAAGAAAAACCGAGAAGATCATGAGTATTACCGCTCCGCACGCCAGCCTATAACCCCATTTATCTTTTAGAAAATCAAAATTGCAATTTGGAGCCTTAAACATAGCCTTTAAAAGATTTTGATTTGTGAAAATCAGAATAAGGGCCAAAGCCTGAATAACTTTGTAAACGGACGTATAAGTGAGCCCGAAAACATTCAATAGAGATATGGCAAGAAGATACGTTTGCGACGGCGATTGGTCAGCCAAGTTCAATGTTATTATCGGAAAGACCGCCCAGATAAATAACAGCGATTTTTCAAATTTAGACAACGAAGAGAAAACATCGAACAATTCCCCGTCCTTTACCCAATTCCACATATTATCGCGGTCAAAATCTTCTTAGAGGCTAGCACAAAAGAAAAAAGAGGCAAATCAATTGCCTCCCTCCAAACTTTGTTTTAGTTCGTCAATAAAACCCCAAAGGTACATTTGTTTCTTTAAATAAACCGGGGTTTCCGTGTTCACTACTTTTACGGCAGTCTTTGTACGGACCATCTTGCCGGTCTTCCTGCTTTTTACATAACGTGATTTATACGTAATGTAAGTAAAAGCCTGCATCGATGGATTGAAATTATCGATCGTGATATCAAATTTCGTTTTTTGGATCCATCTGTAAAGATTGAGACCTGTTCCGCATCCGCCGTTGTAGCATGCCGACGGATAGATCGCCGCTTTTCGGTACTCAGACCTGTATAATTCATGCACATCCAGAGGAAATTTTGCGAGTTCCATGTCCAGCAAGCATAGAGCAATCTTAATCATATTTTGAAGGTCCTGTGTTCCGGCTTCAAAATCATCAATGAGATCAGCTTCTTCGTAGGCCAGCACGACCGCGTCATAAGTTCCGGGCTTCCCTTGGCTTCCATTGTTCGTAAATTGAAAGCGACCCTTCGCGTTTGCCGACGAAACAGCCCACATGAAAGCATTTTCAAAATTATACGCATCAGTAATAAGTATTTCTTCAGCGGTGCGCTTTGGGTCTCTATAAAATTTTGAATGATCCATCTGTTCATTTATCGCAAGATTCAGCAAATAATCTTCGGGGAAGGCGTCGGCGAGTAGCTTGCGCGGCTGAGATCGGGAAACTATCTGTTTTGATCTCATGTCATCAAACGCTTTTTTTATTTCACCGGAGAGAAATTTATAGCCCTCGCCAACCAATTCTTTACTGTAAAGATCGTCGGAATATGACGTGTATATTCCAATCTGGGCGCGGCTTTCAAGCAAGTTCAAATCTTTGACCTTTGATAACTCTGGTGGCAACCGAAAATGCTTTCCGGCAAGAACGAATAATTTTTTATCTCCCATCCAAACATTGAAAACCAATCGGCCAATCACGCATCCTTCAACGTGCTCAACCCTGAAACCGGGCGTCATTGTTTTGAATGAATAAACGGAACACTGAACCGGATGCGCAACCATAAGCTCAATTGGATAAAATTTATCTTCATCCCGATTCCAAGCCATCAAGATTACCGGCTTTGCCGTTACGATGGGTCCAGATGTCCGGTATCCGATTATCTTTTTCGTTTTTTTAGATATAATTGGAGTCTTTACCGTCGCGGTTTCAAAACTCATCTCATAAGGCTCAAGCATCTTTTGGGCTTCCCAAACTTTTTGAAGAAAATTTGTCTCCGCAAAAACCGGCGCCGGAAAAAATAAGAACACGAGCGCCAAAACGATTATTTTCTTCACTTTGCACCTCGGCGATGCCTTCTCGGCATTTTTTTGGCGCGCTGTCCTGGTTTCGCCGCAGATGACGGGAAAATTCTTGGCGCGGCCGAAGCGGGCTCCGTCATAAAATTCCAGGGACTCACAGCGACACCGTAAAGCCGCGTCTCGAAATGGAGATGCGCGCCGAC
>CAZXFC010000004.1:19144-26223 GCA_964640425.1 uncultured Candidatus Saccharibacteria bacterium
TTTCTCACCACATCTCCTTCATGTACTTTCAATTCTGAAAGATGGAAATAAAGGGATAAAAGCCCGTAGCCGTGGTCAATGATGACCGTGTTGCCTTCGGCAAGCAAATTTTTTGCAAGCCTGACTCTTCCCGACTCGGCAGCAAGCACTACAGATCTTGCGTCAGCGCGCAGGTCGGCTCCAGAATGATTAACGCTCCACTTGCCGTATTTTCTGGAATATTTGCGGCGTATCTCGCCGAAAGGCGAAGTAACCGCCATATCCGCCAACGGGGCGTAAAAAGCCAGGTCATCGTTCCAATATCTTCCGGACGTATATTCCGCAAATATTTTTTTCAGTTCAGCCTTTTCAGATCCAAATCGGGATAACGGTTTGCCCTTCAATTCTCCGACAAAAGTTGTTCCTTTTGCTTCAGGAAAGTTCGCGCTTTCAATATTTATTATCCGTGAATTAGCCGTCTTCAGGGAAAAAACCGTGATAAGCCCGGAGCCCGGGGTTTCGTCCGCGGCAATCGGTATAAGAGCGACTTGTTCCGCTACGCTCGAATAAACCGGCACGACCTTAAGACACTCCGCATTTCCCGACCAGCCGGGAGAACAATAATGAACCTCATGAGGTTCTTGGGCAGGATCATGTATCAAGACCCTTACTACAGAACCTTGTTTGGCGGACTTTGGAAAATCTATGCGTAAAACCGCCTGCGCCGCAGAAGAAAAAATTAGCAATTGCGCCAAAACAAGAAAAACGGGAATTTTCAACATTCAGCTTTTCAAAATCTAAGAATAAAATAGCGCAATATCCGGCTCTCTTCCACTTGACATTGGGGATAAACAAAAGCCCCGTTTATTCTGCGGGGCTCTCAATATTTTTCTGTGCTTCTAACGCCGCCTTTAGTTCATCTTCGGGAATTTTCGGGTCGCCATCCGGATCTTCCGTTTGCGGAATCGTCAGGTCTTCGATTGGAACACCCTCGGCGGGATTTTCATCTTTCGGAGCTTCAAAAAGAGGGATAAATTTTTCAGCGGGATCGACAAGATTCAGGTCCTGGAGAATCTTGCGCACAACAGGCAAAGCGTTGGTGGAACCGGTTTCGCGGTTGCCCAAATCCTCTTTGTCGTGAAGGCCGACCCAGACCGCGAAAGAATATTTCGGGGTCAGGCAAATTATCCAGTTGTCGGTAGGCACGGCTTTTCCGCCTTTTTCTCTTGCGTTTGTTGCCGTGCCGGTTTTGCAGGCAATGTCGCCTGCCGGAAACGTTCTGCGCAGCGCGTGAGCTGTTCCAGTCGGCTGGTCAACGACTCCCTGCAGAAGCTGTTTCATATTCTCGGCTATTCTCGCGTTTTCTTTTACTCCTTCTTCATTCAATGTTTTTACAAACACGGGCACCGGCACGGGATTACCGAATTTCACGGCCTGCTGGCCGCCGGAATCATTTATCATGCGCATCATCGTGGGATGGACTTTGTATCCGCCGTTGATAAAAGAAATGAAAGCGGCGGCCATTTCAAGAACAGTTACTTCGGAAGCGCCTATCGCCGTAACAAGATACGGCTGCAGTTCGGAATTTATACCCGCGTCTTTCGCCATCTCAAGCAGCCATTTCGTTCTTTCTTCCGCCGGGAACACTCCCTTTGCTATCAAAGCATGCTCTTTTTCATACATGCGCACCGAACCGGGATTGCTGTATCCTTTGCTTTTGTAATACGCAATTCTTTCCGCGCGTTTTGCTTCGTGCTCCGCTAATTTTGCGGGAGCAGTCAATTTTTCCCACGCAACCTGCGCTCCCAGAGCCATCCACATCGTTGCCGCATTCCTGGACTCGGCAAGCTGGATATCCATATTCACAAAGCCTCGGTATATTGGAAGTCCGCTGTAGGGATAATTCTGGACATAATGGATGCCGTCGCGCATTGAAACCGGAAAAGGAGTATCTCTGAAACGGCAGAGCTCGCGGGCGGACTTGCAGACATATTTCAGATAAGCGGCATCCGCAAACGGCTTGAAGGTAGAACCCGGCTGGCGCAATGCCTGGGTCGCATTATTGAACTCATTTTGGTAGAAATTTTCTCCGCCGACCATCGCGCGTATCTCGCCTGTCTTTGAATCAAGCACTACCACCGCTCCTTCAACTTTTGAAGCGTTCTCGGGATGGCGCGCGCGGTAAGCCGCGAGCTGGGCTTTAAGCGCTTCTTCGGCTTTTTTTTGCAATTCTTTATCAAGCGTAGTGTAGAGCCGCAATCCGCCGGTCAAAAGCGGCAATTTGTCTTTGTACTCTTTTCTTATCTCTTCGATAAAATAAGGGGCTTCATTGAAACAATCTGCCTTCTCGGACAATATTTTCAGCGGCGCGTGATACGCTCTCCGGTACTCGTCGGCATTGAGATAGCCTTCTTCGTACATATGGGTGAGCACACGGTTCTTCCGGCGCATCGGATCTTCGTCGGTCCTTTTTATCTGCCCGACCAAATAAGCCATTTCTTCCGCTTTCAGTTCAATTGCGGATTTTCCGAAATAAGATCTTGCGGCCGCTTCAAAACCGTATCTTCCCCTTCCGAGGTATGCGGTATTTACATAGAGCGCCAGTATCTCTTCTTTGGAAAATTTCTTTTCCATCCGGACCGCAAGAAGCGCTTCTTTAATCTTCCGCTCCATATTGCGTTCGGGAGTGAGAAGCCAATTTTTCGCGACTTGCTGGTTTATGGTGGATGCGCCTTCTTTCGTGTATCCTACTTTGTAATTAACCCACGCGGCGCGCACGATCGCAAAAGGATCGATGCCTATGTGGTACCAGTTGTAAAATCTGACGTCCTCCTGCGAGATTATGGCTTTCTTTAAAAGTTCCGGTATCTCCTCGCCTTCAATTACAACCCTGTATTCTTTCGCGTAGCAGCCGATAAGCCGGTCGTTCATGTCGTAGACAAAACTCGCCTCAAAAGGCTTCAGATTGCGGAGTTCCGCAACATCCGGCAAACCGAACAAATTATGTTCAATGCCCAAAAAATACGTGGCAAGAAAGGCGCCCGAACCCAGTGCAAGGCTCACGACGGCAAGAAAAAAACCTAACCTCAGCAGCCGCTTCATCCACTTCCAGATCCTCTTCACCTCTCCTCCTTCAATTTTCAACGAAAATAATCTGTTTAAATGCTACGACTTCGGCGCCGTCTTGTAAATATTGGCAAAAGCGCTTTGTTTTAGTATTGTTTATCTAGAAAAATCGGTGCGGCAATGCGGAGAAAATTAAGCATATTCTGCCGCGAGCTTGTTAAGTGGCAAAACCTCGTCATTATTGCCGCGAATATCATATTCATCTTTATCGAGATGAAAGGATGGGGCAATTTCGACAAAATTACATGGGGAGCGCTCGACATTGATTCGTTGGGACACGCGGTTTTCGGCCTGATGTGGGGATTTATCCTGCTCTACTTGATAATGATATATCTTCCCGAGTCATATATAAGCACTCCGAAATTCATCATAGCGCTCATCATTGTTTCCGTAATTTCTGCGGTGCTTGAAGTTTTTTTCTGGGAGATATGCGTTGAATGGCTTTTGTGGGATTCATGGCTGCGCCCGGTTTATTTTCCGTTGCGCGCCGTGGCGCAAAAAAGCGCATTGGATACCAACCTTGATATTGTAGTGACAATGGGCGGAGCCGTATGGGCTATGGTTTTTTGGGGAACATACAGAAAATGGTACGCATATAAATGGCCTGACGCGGCGGAACACGAAGAGATCGAAGAAGAAAAAGAGCGCGGAAAGATCTGGGCACGTGGCATCATAGCGAAGCGGAAAGACCACAGGAGACAAATATTAAAACCGTTCTTTGCCAACCTCCGCAAAAAAAACTAAAAGGCCGACCTGTAAGATCGGCCTTTTTTATTCGTCTACTATATGCCGGCTTATATCCGGCTGTTTATAAAATTAACAATAAAAAACAATTTCATGGGAATAATAATAAGTGTGATTTTGGCTATTTCGGTGGCGGTCTCAATAGGCGCGCAGGGATCCTTGCCCGGCGAACCGCTTTATCCGATAAAAACAGAGATAAATGAAACGGTGGAGCATTGGCTCGCAATTTCCGCGGCATCCGAAACGGAACTTTCGGCAAAACTTGCCCGCCGTAGATTGGAAGAAGCGGAACAATTAAAAGCTAAGGGGAAATTGGATACTGAATCTAAGGCGCTTCTTGCACAGGAATTCGTAAAAGAATCGGAGCGCACGGGAGCGGTACTCGGCGCGGAACTTAAGAGCGCGCTCCGTGAGCGCGGAGACATTCTTAATCTTGGCGCAAACGCGGATGTCGGCGCAGAAATAAAAGTCGATACATCCGCAACGTTTCGCAAAAGCTTCCGGACCATTGCGGGTGAAATGTTTCTGACTTTTGAAAACGGTAAAATCATTCTGACCGGTTCTCTCAAGCGTGCCAATCCATGTATTAAATGGCAAACTGAAGTT
Organism: uncultured Candidatus Saccharibacteria bacterium; assembly: GCA_964640425.1. GTDB lineage: Bacteria > Patescibacteriota > Minisyncoccia > UBA11713 > 2-01-FULL-45-33 > 2-01-FULL-45-33. The sequence goes on from CAZXFC010000004.1 coordinate 23,600, forward strand.
ACTTCGTCTCAAGACATTTCCGGTCCGAATGCGGCATTTAAAATAAACCAGCACTCGACAGCGGATATCTGCATACAGGTTTTGGGCGAGCCGCAAGAAATAAAAGCTGAAACACCGGCTGCGCCAGACGCAGAAATTACGGTTACGCTGGAGAGCAAGGTCGTTTTCTCCGGAAAGATTAAATAGCATTATCAGATAAATCAAAACTCGCCCTAAGGCGAGTTTTGTGTTTATAATGTTAAAATAAGCGAATGTAGCGAATATATTTTTCGTGGATCACGTTTTCTTGCGAGATTCGTATAGTGGCAGTACACTTGCTTCCCAAGCAAGGAGCACCGGTCCGATCCCGGTATCTCGCACACATTTAGTCGATTATCGCTCGCAAGAATTTGCGGGACTTTCCAAGCAATGGGCGCGGGTTTGATTCCCGCCATTCGCACTTTTAAAGACTTTTTCTACTTCACCTTAACTTCCCCGTTTTCCCAATAGAAACCAGGATAATAAATTTTTACATTCGCCGTGCTAACTATATTCTCCCAAGCGTCGTTCAGCTTGTTCGGATCGTTCTTAAAGTGCTCGGCCAGAAGGTTCCGCTTTGCCTGCGGAATAAGCACAATCTCCGAAAATTCTCCCTCTGTAAGGCCGTAGATCCGCTCTGCGGCTTCGGCAATAGATAGCTCCGGTTTGCTTGCTATCGCTTCCCTTACCAGTTCCGGAGCTCTTTGGCTTATCGAAGGGTCCGTTGGCATAACCAAATTTTCCAGCAAAATTCTGTCCGTAATGTTCATGAATGCCTGTTTTTTAACCTCGGCCGGCATTGAAGACGCGGCACCCGAGTGAGTCGCTTTATTGTACTGCGTAATGGCAGATTCAACTCTCATAAACTCGCCCGTGCTCACTTTCGTGCCCTCTACCTCCATCACGGGAGCAAATCCAAAAAACCAAACTCCCGCCACTGCCAAAAGCAAGGCGACCGCCGATATTATTGCAAACTTTTTCTTTAAAAAATTCGGAAAAACCATATTACTTAGAATCTTAACCAATTTTTCAGACTTTGCCAAATGCGCGCTGGTGATGCGACAGCCTTATTCCAAAATCCGATTTCTATTTCGATGCCGGCGCGGCCATCCAGAAATACCACCATTTCCTCCCCTTCCTTTTTCAAATTAAATTTTCCGCGTGCTTCTACTTCTATTCCTTCCGCGGTATTTAAAGCATGGAGCTTCCGGAAACTCTTTTCCCGCGCGGTTTTTATTTCAGCCATTTTTAAATCCAAAATCGCCAATTCCGAATTCAACGCCCGCTCTTTTTGCCATAATCCGACCACTCCAGCGAGTACGATAACCAAAAACGCGAATGTGCCCAATATCGACCACCAGGAATAAAAGAAATGCTCGAACTTTTTGCGCTCTTGAAAATCCCGGGTATACATTATATTATTTTTATAGCATGAAACGGCATGTCAAAAAAGTTAAGATCATCTGGACCATCATCGCCATACTGGTGGTGTTCTCAATGATCGCTTTTTCGATAGTACCCTATTTCGCATAGGCTTCGCGCCTCTGTGATTCGGGTAAGTTCGTTGAAAAGAGAGAATAGTGTGGCAACGGATGCGCTTAAAAACGTTAGAATCCGAATCGAGCGGGCCGCTCAAAAGCTTGGTTCTAAAGTGGTACCGGACTGGATGCTCGAAGAATTAGTCGAGCCAGAAGAAAGATTTTCTATCAGTATTAATGTAAAGATACCAAATCCTGCGAATCCGCTCGAAAAAATTCCTAAAAAATTCAAATCAGTGCGCGTTTGGCACAGAAAGCCTGACCCTGCCGATATTTGGAAAGGCGGTTTGCGATTTCACCCGGATGTTACTCTTTCAAACATGGAAGCCCATGCCATCGAGATGTCGCTTAAATCATGGATAATGCAATTACCTCACGGAGGAGCAAAGGGCGGCATCGCAATCAATCCCTTTGACTGGTCCAAAGATACGTTGGAAGATGTGACGCTGCAATTTTCAAAGAGGGCCATCAAAAGAGGAATTATGTCTCCGAGAATCGACGTAATGGCGCCCGACGTTGGCACGAATAAACAGATCATGGATTGGATACGCGATTATTATATTGACTACACCGGCGATAATATTATCGGCGAAGGCGTGGTAACCGGCAAATCAATTGACAAAGGCGGGATCTTGGGCAGGGAATCCGCAACCGGTCTCGGACTGCACTTGGCTTTAAGCACATTCAGAGAACGCGGCGAAATTCGCCTGCCGAAAAAAACAACCGCTATCGTGCGGGGATGCGGCAATGTTGGCTCCAAGTTTTGCCTGCTGGCTGATGAATTCGGAATAACAATAAGCGGGATTATCGACGCTTTCGGAGGCGTGTACGCCCCAAAAGGACTTGATATTCCGGAAATGGCAGATTACGCAAATGCAAAAGGCAACAAATTCCTCTCAATTCAGGGTTTTGAAAGTACATCACCTGATTACACAAAAATCTCATTTGATGAATTTATCGGTATCAATGCGGATATTTTTGTACCTGCCGCGATGGAAGAAGTTGTGACGACCGATGTCGCGCAAAAAATAAAATGTAAGGTTTTGCTTGAAGCCGCCAACGGTCCTA
>CAZXFC010000004.1:26233-34304 GCA_964640425.1 uncultured Candidatus Saccharibacteria bacterium
GCCGACGCCGACGACATTTTAAACCAAAGGGGTATCAAAGTAATTCCCGATATTTTCGCCAACGCCGGAGGCGTAACGGTTTCATATTTTGAATGGGCCAGGAATACCCGGAAATTCCACGCAAATCCGCGGGTTCGCATACCTGATAACGACGAAGAGAGCGTGAAAGCCGCGCTGAAAACAATGTTTGACGCAAACGGCAAAGCCTTGATTGAAACTTCCAAAAAATACAATATTCCTTACAGAGATGCCGGATACGCTCTCGCCATCGAACGCGTCTCCCCCGATTTTAAAGCGCATAACAGGATGAATTAATTTTTTATACATAAGAAAAACCCCGGCGAAAACACGGGGTTCTATTTTGTTTCCAATTTATCCATCATCGAATGGGCATATCTTGTAGCCGTGTTCTCGTCCTCACATTTGATAACCCCGCACTTAAGGCAAGCGAAAAATCGCATAAAATAAGCTACTTTAACTCCATGGGATGTGCCACGAAATTTTTCAGTACGCTGTCCGCAGCATTTTTTAAACCAATTTCGCCCCAGATGAGTTACGCCGCCATACCCGTTTCCCCCAACTCTTTTACCCGAGGAAAGATAAGAAACAACGTCCGCGACAAAATACATTTTTCAGTCCTCCTTGCCCCGTTTTAGCGGGGTTTTTAAAGAACGCCCTGCCGCAAATACGTCCGCGGCACCCGCATCGGTTACTTATTTTTCACCGACAATCCTGAAACATACTTAACACGATGTGATGACAATGTAAATAGTCAAAACACAAAAATTTTTTCCAATTTACTAAACTATCCTAGACGATCGTCGTTTATAGTTTAGTATTTACTTTTTCATCAATTTAAGATACGCGTCGGGGGGAATGTCGTAATTCGCCTCGGCATAGAGGCGTTTGTTGCCTTCTTTCTGTTTTTTCAAAAGTTTCATTTTATGCGTCATGTCTCCTACGTACATGTGCTGGGTGACGTCCTTTGAAGAGGCTTTGAGCGTACGCGAAGCCACAATCCTTCCGCCAGCTTTGGCCTGGATTTTCAGCGCAAAAAGCGCTTTGGGCAAAATATGGTAAAGCTTCTCCACCACAGCTTCGCCTTCGGTTTCAATCCTGTGTTTCGGCACGATGCGCGCGAACGCGGGCACCGCTTCTTCCGCGACAAGAATATCAAGGCGGTGCAAATCTGCTTTGCGCATATCGCCAAATTCGTAATTTAGCGAAGCATAGCCGGACGAAACGCTCTTTAATTCGTCAAAAAAATCACGCATCAGTTCGCGAAGCGGCATTTTACCTTCAACCTTGATGCGCGCGTCGGAAAATTTTGTAGTATCTCCCACCTCGACTTCGTGTTCGTTCAAAAGCTTTATTACTCCGGCAAGCTTTGAGGGAGGCAGCAATATTTCGGTGGAAAGCCATGGCTCCCATATTTCTTTTATCTCGCTCTCATCGGGAAAACGGTGCGGCGAATAAACCTCCATTTCCCCCTTCCGTGTATCCAGCCGATATTTCACGCTGGGAGTAGTGGCAATCGTCTCAATTTTAAAATCGCTCTCCAATCTGGCAACAACGATTTCCAAATGCAGCATTCCCAAAAATCCGCAGCGAAAACCCCGCCCCAAAACGCCCGATGATTCTTCCTCAAAAAATAATGCGCTGTCCACCAGCTTCAATCTTTCAAGCGCCCGCTTTAGATCGTCGAATTTATCTTGGTCCTCGGGATAAACACTCGAAAAAACCACCGGCCTTATTTCTTTATATCCCGGTAGTGCCGATGCCTGGGATGAGGCGTCTAAAATAGTATCTCCGACCCGGACTATTTTTGCTTCTTTGATATTCGTAACAACATATCCTATTTCTCCGGCACCAAGCGAATCCGATGCGGAGAGTTGCGGCTTAAAAATCCCGACTTCTCCTACGGAAAAAATTTCTCCGCTTGAGGCAAGTTTCAACTTTGAGCCTTTTTTTATCGTCCCATCAAAAACTCTCACATGCGCGATAACCCCGCGGTGAGTCGAATATTCAAAATCAAAAATGAGGGCTTTGACGCCGCCGCGCTCCTCAACACTCGGTGTTGAATCCCCAAAAACACCGAGTGTTTTCCCGCGCGGAGGCGGAATTTCTTTTACAATCGCTTCCAACAATTCCTCCACTCCTTCCCCGGTTTTTGCCGATACCGCCAAAATATCATCGTCTTCCACGCTCAATAAGTTTTTAATTTCCGCTTTTGTTTCCGCAACCCTGGCCTGCGGCAAGTCTATTTTATTTACAACCGGAATTATAGCGAGCTTCAATGACCTTGCCAGTTCCACGTTCGAAATCGTCTGTGCTTCAACCCCCTGCGTCGCGTCCACCAAAAGCACCGCCCCCTCGACCGCAGCCAAAGCGCGCGAAACTTCATAATTGAAATCGATATGCCCCGGAGTATCGATCAAATTCAGAATAAATTCTGAATTTGAATTTTCAATTTTCGAATTCTCAATTTTCAATTTATTGTTTGGAAATTGGAAATTGGAAATTGGAAATTTTGGCCGGTAGGCCATTCGGACGGGTTGCATTTTAATGGTTATCCCCCGCTCGCGCTCCAACGGATGCATATCCAAAAATTGCTCGCGCATCAGGCGCGTTTCGACGGTTTTTGTGACCTCAAGCATGCGGTCTGCAAGTGTCGACTTTCCGTGGTCAATATGCGCGATAATGCAAAAATTGCGGATGTTTGACATAAAGACTATTCTAGCGCAAATAAAAAACTTATCCACAGACAATTAATCCAATGCGTGCTAGAACTAATCTTAGACTGTGCGTGATAAAAAATAATGATGAAATTTAAGATACTGGCTTCTTTTGCGGTTATAACGCTGCTGACAAGCGGATGCGGAGCCATTAACAAGATCAACACGAAAACAAAAGAGAGGCAAATAACTACCGGTTTATTCAGTGGAAATATGCAGCAGATGTCTGATGCCGTAAAGGCGATCAACGTCACCGGCATCGGCAAAATGACCAAAGCAGATGTTACCAGGGCGGGATTCGATTTTGATAAGGATAACGTGGAATGTCTCCGCGGAGCGGATGCTATGCCGCACATCGTCGGAAAAGTCCAGAACATCGTGGACTTGTCCACCCAAGAAAAGATCGATGCCTATGCAAATACCCTTAATGTCTATGAAGCTTGCCTATTCCACGAGCTCAAAACCAAAAAGAAAGAGCCTCGAGTTTATTGGTCCAGCGCCCAAGCAAAAACTAAAGGCATGGAAAAGGTTTTCATCATAAGCTTCAAGAACGGACTTCTTTTTAACGCCAAGGAAAGCGTATCCAAGCCGATCGACGAATCAGAAACGAATAAGTCATGGGGCGGCAATGCCATTGAAGGCTTGATCGGAATGGGAATGACCGGAAAAAAATTCTGGTAAAAATGAAACCCCCGCAGCTGCGGGGTTATTTTTATGACAATTTTTCCGGCTCGGGCGCGGCGACCTGATGAATATCTTTGGATGATTCTTCGAATCCGATAATAAGACTATTATATATTTCCTGCAATTGCTTGTTTTTCATTATCCACAAAATGCCGACGTCTATCAATATCCCAAAAATTCCCGCAAAAAAACCTTGCATTAGGATACCAAAAAAAGTATGGAGATTAAAAACAAGCGCGAAAATGTTGAGCCCCCAATAAGCCCCGACTCCACCGAAGACAGATGCGACGAATATTTCTAATATATTCCTGAAAGAACCCTTCGCCGGAAACCACCCGAATATTTTCCAGAATGCGAAAGCCAAAAAAATAAAATTAAAGGCCGCACCCACAAGCATGGCCAGGGAAAGCGCCAAAACTCTTATGTCCCGGATATCAGATAAACGAAAAATATTTCTCGAAATGTCGTAGAAAGTTCCGCCCTCCGCAAGTTCCCTTACAAACCAAAATGCCGCGCCAATAGATAATAGTGCCGAAATGATATTAATTATGAGCGGCCTCCATGATTCCCCGTCTGCATAAAAAGCCCGGACCAAAAGATAAAAAAGACTTTGCAAAACAACCGCCAAGGAAAGGATAAAAAGTGATGCGGCGGTAAGACGCGTATCGGACCAGCTGAAATTGCCGGAACCCAAAATAATCCTTACTACCTGCGCTCTCAGCACCAAAAGCAATACTGAAAAGGGTACTGCCCAAAAAAGTATATGTAAAAAAGCGGCATTGAAATGCTCTTCAAAATGGCTTTTTGCTTTTTTTAATGAAAAAGATGCCAAAGCCGGAAATGCCGCGACGCTGTAGGATAAGCCGATTATCGTGATTGGAATCCCCTGTAAATTAGAGGCCAGATTGAAAACAGCTATACTCCCGGATGCCAGCACGGATGCCATTGCTGTGAGTACTGTAAGAGTAATCTGCGATATACCAAGGCCGAGCGTACGCGGCAGCGAAAGCCAAGCAATATGCTTGATATCTTTATCCCATTTCATGGTTAATTTCGGCCTAATGCCAACGCTCGCGAGAGACGGGATTTGAACGGCCATATGAAGAAAAGCGCCCAAAGCAACGCCGTATACAAGACCCGCCAAACCCCACCACTTGAAAAATACTGCAATTCCTACGATTATGCCTACATTATAAAAAACTCCTGAAAGTCCATAAACGAAAAAACGGTTGAAAGATTGCGTAGCAGAAGAAATTATATTAGATAACCCCAAGAAGATAGGTGAAAGCAAAAGTATCCTCCCAAGCATGATGGCGTTCGAAAGATCTTCCGCAGAGAACCCCGGTAAAAAAAGCGACATAAAAAACGGCATCAGAAAAAATGCCGCTATACCAAGAAAAATAATAAGAATAGTAAAAAAAGAAATAAGCGAGCCCAGGAAAGCTTCGGCTGCCGCGCTATCCTTTTTCTCGGCGTATTTTTCCAAAAAAATCGGAATTATCGCAGTGGATGCTGTAAAAAGCAGCATGATGGTGTATATGAAATCGGGAACACGAAAAGCCGCGTAATAAATGTCCAGCGTTCTTGAGGCGCCGAAATTGCCGGCCAAAAGACGGTCTCTCAAAAGGCCTAGAATATCGGCCAAAATCCCGAACATCGCAAGCCAAAAGGCCGCGTGATGTATGTTCGAGAGATCCCGGTTAAAAAATTTTCCGAGTCTTGTCATCATGTAGAGTCATTCTACATGAATTTACTCAACATTTCTATTGTCCGCTCGGGCCTTTTTTGGTCGGATTTTCAATCACGGGCGGAGCGCTTCGTTTGTCCGGCGCTGGCGCCGGCGGGACAAGGCTTGAAAGCGCGCTCTTGCCGGCTTTCAAATTTGCCAGAATAGTTACTACTTCAGAGTTCCCTGGATTAAGCTGCAATATCCTTTCAAATTGCGAAATGGCGTCCTCGTTTCTCTTTTGCCTGTCATAAACCAGGCCAAGGAAATATCTGGCATTTGAATAATTGTCATTTATCTGGACGGCGCGTTCCAAAACCATCCGCGCATCATCCAGCCGGGACGCTTTGTAATATAGAAGCCCCAATTGAAAAAGACTGCCGATATCATTTGGTGAAAGCAAAGCCGCGGCCTCAGACCTTCTTATCGCCTCGCTGGAATTGCCTTCTGCATCATAAACTTGCGCCAACAGGAAATGAGCCTCGGTATAATCCGGTTTCAATTCGGTGGCTTTTTGCAGAGCGCCCACGGCTATTGCTAAATTGGAGAAATCTTTGCGCGCGGTGGCATCTGCGACGTAAACCGTAGCTTTGTCGCCGTACAAAAGAGGATTCGACGGCGCGCGCTTGAGCGCTTCATCATACTGTGCCACAGACGCATCAAGCGCGCCCGGCGTATTTAACGGAACAAGAAATTCGTATATCTTTCCCAAAACCCTGTAATTCTGAAAATCCATCGGATTGGTCCTGATTGCCTCTTGACCGGAATTCACCGCCTTGTCCAAAACATCCTTGAATTGAGAACCCAAAAGTTCTCTTGGTGTGGAATTATTCCGCAACAAAAGCTGAGCTTTTAATGTGTATAGCTGGGCCAAATTTCTAAAATAAACATCATTTCTGGGGTCGGAACGAGCGGCAAGCAACAAATCGGCTTCGGCTTTATCGGCGTCGCCATCTTTATTAAAGACCGTGATTCCATCGGCAAAAACAGCCTGCCCGATATATTTTGATACCGCCAGATAAAGCCCTCCGAAACTCGCGATAATCAGCATAACTACAGCCATAGCGGAAACCAGACCCTTTGGACCTTCGCCGAACAACGAAAGCTTGAAAGTATGAAGACCTCCCGAGATATGCGCCAAAGCAAAAACAAGACCCAGTGAAAAGAAACCGAGAGCAGCTAGAGTATACCCGGCCGGATACAATATCCAGACAACAATCATGTAAGAAAGCATCAGAAATGCGGCCAAAGAAATAGCTGAAGGCATTTTTTCCGATTGCGTGGTAGTAACCTTAATACCCATATACCAGATCGCCAATAAAAATACTATAAACATTATTCCCGCAAGTATTCCCGTTTCGGAAAGCATGGTGAGCAGTAAAGAAGAACCGCTTGAAAACCGCACTTGCCAAAAAATAGTACTGTTGACGGCTGTAGGCTTGTATAGATCCCAAAGATATCCGAAACTTCCGGGCCCGGGGCCGAGAAGCAAATTTTTCCCGAGCGCGCCTTTTACAACGTCCAGCGTCGCCTGGTAATTTACTCCGACTTCAGCGGGCGCAGCAACCGTAAGAGAAGTAATCGTATCATGCTTTAAAATGCCGAAAATGGAAAGAAAAAGCATTAATGCCGGTATCGCGATAGCCGCCGGCGCGACATGTCTTCTCCATATCGCGTAACTCAAAACCACAAGCGCAAAAAAACCGATTATGAACCAGGCAAGCTGGAAATTGATGATAATCATAAGAATAAGCGCGAGAGCTATGAAAATATTCAACAAGACTCTCATTGCGCCTTTCAAATGAGCCAGCAAAGGGTAGAGCATGAGCACAAAAAAACCTTCCGCCAAAGCGAGGCTATTCCATGAACCGATGGTATTGAAAGTTGGATCGGAAAATAACCCACCCATCCATTTCATCCATCCGAAAACCGAGAAAAGCGAAAATAATGTCAGAATAGCGAATCCAAAAAATGCCGCCATAAAAACTTTGAAGAGTCCGGCAAAATTGTCGAACACCATCCCCATCATTATTAAAAAAAGCGTAAACACAAGGAGCGATAAAAACGAGGTGGGCTCGGCTCCCAATCCCCAAAGTCCTCCGGCGAACTGAGACGTCAGAGCCGAAGCAAGCCAAATTATCAAAGATCCCAATAATAATAGAAATGACCAATGAAAAGACGATTTTATTTTGCCTGATGTTATTGCTTGCGCCAAATAACTGAGAAACGCGGCAAAAACCAGCACCGACACCATTAACGCTTTGTTAAATTCGACGGCAGACAGCGTATTCGGCCAAAACCAAATCGGCAATAAGAACGCCACAGCGATAAGACACCACTCGGCGGCTTTTTGGAAGAATAATCTTCCCTCTTCGGCGGGCGTTTCGTAGGAATCGCCGCCGATAAAATTTGTTTTAAACATATGATTCATTATAAAAGCGCGCCGTATGCATTGCAATTGGCAATGTGGATAATCGGGGTATATAATTAATGTATTCATGGGCAAAAAATATCTTACAATCAGGCAGGCTTCAAAAATAATCGGCGTAACGGAGCTTACTCTCCGCAATTGGGACGGCGCGGGCAAGTTTACCGCCGTCCGCCACCCGATAAACAACTATAGAATGTACACTCTTGAACAAATCGAGAACTTGATGAAAAAAATGGGCGTCGGCAAACCCGCCAAAAAGCTGGTTATCAAAGTTTTGGGAAATTAACCTCCCCTCTTTATTAAAGGGGGAAAAAATTTATTTTTCTCCCCTTTATAAGGGGAGATTTAGAGGGGTAAACCAAACGGCCCGCGACATTTAAAGTCGGGGCCGTTGTCGTTCTCTGCCTATAAGACGAATTCTGTACACACCACTGCTCCGCAGTGGTTCGCAGATATACGCAGATTTTATCAGCGCTGATCTGCGCAGATATTTTC
>CAZXFC010000005.1:0-14199 GCA_964640425.1 uncultured Candidatus Saccharibacteria bacterium
TTCGCATCGAGCGTCCCGGTCTCACTAACGTCATTAGTGAGTCGGTTCTCGATAGTGAAAATCGTCTGCGGAGGCGGGAGGATTCGAACCTCCGAACCGCTTTTGGCGGTTAACACATTAGCAGTGTGCTGCTTTCAACCACTCAGCCACGCCTCCACTCTACCAACGAAATTTCAATATTATTGTCAAAATCAGTCTAGCTTAATATCGGCCATTTTTCAACGTTTCTATTTGAGCATTGTCCTTAGGTGCGTCTGATGCATACTTCAAGAGAAAAATAAATCCAAGCCATAGCAGGATTATGGTTATTGCTATTGCAATGAAAAACAAAAAGATTTTTTTCATACCTAATTTTGACACACTTATGGTATAATTCAATCATGTTTAAATATAAGATGGCTTTCAGCAAAAGCCAAAAAAAGATGATTACGGCGGCAATAATACTGATAGTCCTGCTTACATTGCTTTACCTTATTACCGCGCAAACGGAGATGCGCGCAGGCCCCGATAATCCAAATGACGCGGCGTATATCCGCAGAATTGAATCGGAGATTTCCCAATATGACTGCGAAATAAATGAGGGGATTTGGTCATCAGGAGCGTGCGAATATTCGCCGGAAGTTTTGATAAAAAAACAACAGCAAAAAAATGAATGTCTTGCGAAAAAAGGCAAGTGGGGACCCGTGGGCTTAAGCAGGAAGGACGTCTGCAATCTGCCTACGGCAGACGGAGGAAAGAAATGCACGGATTCGGAACAGTGCCAAGGCGCGTGCCTTGCGGAGGAACCGGGTGCAACTTCAGGCCAATGCAGCAGCTGGACCATCATGCGGGGATGTTACGCGTTCGTTAATGACGGCAAGGCGGGAGGCCTGCTTTGCGCGGATTAAAAAGCGCTATATATGTTTTATAGAATCCTGAAAATAATCCTAGCCGTAAAAAGATTTTTTCTTATTTTTGCGAAACTTGTCTTATTGGTTATGTTTTTAGCCGGCGCGGGAGTGATTTGGGGCGCCGCGCCGTCTTATCCGGTGAAAATTTTTCTGACGCTGGTTTTTCTGGCTATCTGGATTTTATTAGCGCCTAAAATATTTTCGTTTTATGCGCGATTATTCGATTTTGCCGAAAAACAATTAAAGGATAATAAGCTCACGGGCTAAAATATGAGCAAGAAAAAAATAATTCTAATCGTGCTTGTCGTAGCGGTTATCGCGATTGTAGCACGCATTTACTGGTGGGAAACGCACAAGGTCTGCGGGGATTGCGGCGCTCCAAAAGTGCGCGATGCCGTTCAAAAGTCTCAAAGGCTGGCTGATCCGGATCTTTTGTATTTTTCTTCATATTGGTATTTGTACTCGAATGAGAATGACCAACATGAGATAGGTTTATATATCGTGGAAAACTATCTTTATTTCTCCGGACGGCTTCTGAGAGAAACCCGATTGGAAGGTATGGCTGATACGGGAGATATAGATAAATCCATTGAAATAAAGCTTGAATCGGACTCGGTGAGCAATATTGAGAAACAAATACGAGATTCGGGATTGATAACGAAAGATTGTCCGAAAGGGGCTATTTTTGACGGCACGAGCTTTGAATACCAAATAAATTTTGATGGAGTTAAAAAATCTTTTCATAATCCGCCCGAAGATTGCCGAGCCATTTTCGACTCTATAGATGACGCTATCGTTTCTTATACTCCATGATTTTACGTAACACATTAAAACAAAGACAGGTGATTGCTTGGGCCGCCGCGTCCATTGCCGTTGCAGCGGTGATTTTGAGACTGCCCGCGGCATACAGTGCGGACACAAAACTTGAGAAATTGTCTGACGCTGGAGAAGCATCGGAAGTAACAGGCTATGATCCCGACGCATGGACGACTATCAAAGAACGGTGCGGAGAGACGGTTGACAGATACAAAGAGGGGGGCGGTGAGGGCGACGCCGCGACATTGCGGGCCCAATGCTGCACACCACCGGATTATTGGACTGCCGATACGTGCCCATTATTAGGGTTATCATGGAAAAATAAGGAAAATGGGGCACCTCAACCTAATGGACCGGCGACTAAACCGTCGGATCTCAAACTACCGCAAAGAAAGTTCAGCTCCGAGGGCGAGCGCGCAATATATAACGACACCATAGAATGTTTTAAGAAAAAAAGCGGCGAGACGCTGGCTTGCGTAGCCGAAACAGCGACGGCGGCCCAAAATGAATCACTTGATTCCGAAAAAGATACGAAGGATGCGTGCGTTGCGTCTTGCAACAGCACTTACAGTGCTTGCTGGAGTTCCTGCACGACAACCAAAACCGAAACCGCTCCCGTATATGAAAGTTTAAGCGATGAAATCTACCGATTGTCGTATACTTGCTTCCGGAAATACGGCGATCCTGCCGGTAACTCTCAAGTAGTTGTTTGGTGCGTAAGTTACGTGCAAAATAACGCATCACGGACATTGCCAAGTCCGTCTGCATGGCAGGATACTATGCTTCGCGCCTTACGAAATTGGCGGAACGGCACCGGCGCCCCCGCTAAAAAATCTACCTCAAATACCACTTCTGTATCCGACCCTGTCTGCAGGCAGGATTGTGCCCGCGATGTTGTTGAATGCAAAGATGACTGCGGTGCTGGCAGTGAGGATTTATTCAGAGAAGCCCAACTTTTAATTAACAAGGCGACAGAAAATGCCTTGGCGGACTGGTATGCGGCCCAACAAACTCGTTTTGATCTGCCGCCCCCGTTTGTCCTGCCGGGGAAATTCGGGGAGTTGGAGCGCCAGGCGGTTCGTGCGCCGATTAAAGGACTGTTCGATGAAAAAGCGGGTACTCTGGCTACCTATGAACTGGGCGGAGTCGCCGAAGGACAAGTCATAAGTCCTGAAGTGCCCGAGGGTTTTAGTCTGGAAAAGGTATATTTAACGGCAGCAGGCGACTATAAGGACAGGGGCCTTGAAATTGATATAGCATTCGGACATACGCCGGATTTTGTGAGGGGCAATGATATACCGGCGCCTGACCCGCGAAAGTACGAACTAAAAGAGTATATGCGAGTGGAAACTGTCGCCGGAGACTCGGAGGTACATCCCTGGAAAGAGGCGGTCTTTCAGTTTTTATTCAACGTTTTGCCGGAAAAAGATTCATTGGATGCAGTTATGCTAAGGTGGAATCAAGATCAAAAAGAGTGGGATACGCTGCCGACGGAAAAAGTTAGTTGCGGCCTTACGACCTGCAGATATCTTGCGACTTCTCCAGGAACAAGTTATTTCGCCTTGGCAGTTGAAAGAGAAGAGGGGAATTCCGCTTATTTGCCGTTCATAATTACATCCCTGCTTATCTGGGGCTCTCTGGCGTACTTTATCGTCCGCTATATTCGCGATAAAATGACAAAAAATGTAAAATTAAAATAAGGACATGAATTTACGAAAACTATTTATCGGTTTGGTCCATATCACTTTTGCGATATTTGTAGCCGCGGCGATGCCCGGAGGAGCTCCGGCCGCAACCTGCGCTCCTCCGGCGCATAACTGCACCCAACAGTGTGCCGGGTTGCCAAGCTATCCCACATATCAATACGAGAGCTGTCTTACGAGTTGCAATGAGAACTACAACCGGCTTTTTGCTGAGTATGAACAATGCCGGGAGAAACCGCCGTACCCATCGCTGACAATTACGCCGGCGCCGACATCCGCGCCGAAGCCGACAAAGCATCCTGCTCCGACGCCTGCGCAGCGAACATTAGTCGGGACTATCTTTGATATCCGCGGAGGGGCGTGGAGAATAGACCCGGCTTCAAAGGAGAAAATATTTTTTTCTGAAGGGGATCCGGTGGCGCTGGATGAATTAATATATACATCTGAGAAGGGGCGCGCCGGCATACTTTTGCCTGACCGCAGCGCATTTTATATAGGACCGAATTCGGAGTTTATGCTTGATAAATTTTCCATTGAGCCCGGACAAAGCCCGGAAATGTTCGCGCAAATGCTTAAAGGCATATTCCGCTATGTAACCGAAAAGGCGCAGAAAGTTCCGCGGGGTCGTGTAAATATCAGGCTGCCGGTCGTTACGATCGGGATCAGAGGCACAGATGTGATCGCGGCACATGATCAAAATTCAGAAATATCGTCAGTTTATTTGAATGAAGGCGAAGCTGAAATAATGCCGAATGCGGGCAGAAAGGAAATAGCCGCGCTTGCCGCGGAGCACGCAATGACGATAGATAAGGAAGGTGCCGTCAAAACGGAGAAACTTACGCCCGGCACATGGGCGGAGTTGAAAAATATGATAGCAAACGCGGGGGAAAAACAGGCGCCGGGAGATGATGACTTGGTAAAAATAGCACTCATTTCTATTTCGGGTATAATGCTCAACGGCGCAATCATTTACTTGATAGTCCGGTGGTTCAGGCGCCGCCGGAAAAGCCAAGGTTCCGATCAGACGCAATAACTTGAATTTACGCAAAGCGCGCCTTGCTTTTTAAAGCCTTTTAAGCTACTATTAAATCGTTATGAAAAGTAAAAACGATAAGATTTTAGCGCTCAATCAGAACGTTACTACGCTTGCTATATTTATCGAATCTTACAACAAGAGTATTCCGGAAGGTTTTCCGAAGGCCTCGGTTAAAACTTTAAGGAAATTCCAGTCGGTTTATCCGGCGCTTTTTAAGCGCGGGGACGATTGGTCAATAGACAAGCACCGGAAAAAACTAATGGACTGGCTGATCACGAATACGTCATAATTTTACTTATGAGTCAGATAATCCATTTCGAGATATATGCTGAAAATCCCGGGCGCGCGGCAAGATTTTATTCCGAGCTTTTTGATTGGACCATAAAAGAGTGGTTAATGCCGGGAGAGCAAGTAACTGCGGAGGAGGCCACGGATGAAAACGGGTATTGGATAATAAAGACGGAGCCCGAGAAAGCAACGGATGCTTATGCCGATCTTTTGCCGAAGGCGGTCCCGGCCATTCCTTCGATTAATGGAGCGATACTTTTCAGGAAAGGGCACCGGCCCACCGGTTTTGAGCCTGTTACTGCGTTCGTTTGCACGATGGGCGTGGATAATCTCGATGATTCGCTAAAAAGAACCGTGTCGCTCGGCGGCCAGATGGTTTCACCCAAGAAGCCTGTTAAAGGGGTTGGTTGGGTTGCGTACGCCAAAGATACCGAAGGAAATATTTTCGGAATGATGGAAGCCGACAGAGAGGCGCAGTAATAAAAAAATAATGCTATAATTATAAGGCATGCGAAAAAGGAAGTATGCCGGTTTTAGTATGGCGGAGATCATAGTAGTGGTGGCAATAATAGCCATATTGTCCGCTATACTTCTTGCGCGCTTGCCGGTACTTCGCACGCAGACCCGCATAAATACAACCGCGGCAAATATACAGCGCGTTATACGCGAGGCGCGGCGGCGCTCAACATCAATCGCCGAGTTCAAGAAAGGAAGCGGACTTTATCCAAGCTACGGAGTTTTTTTTGACATGTCCAAACCGACCCAGGTAATGCTTTATGCCGATTGCGTCTTTGATGACAACGGGGACGGTACAATTGATGATAAAGACACTTTTACTTTCGTTGCCACGTCCAATAAATGTCTCGGGACTAATGGTTTTGTGGAAACAACGCAACTGGAAACCACTATCAGAATAAGCGCAATCAGGACTTTTACCGTCAATCAGGCGCTTGGTAGTTCTCAAACAAATGGGGCGGTGGAGTATTTGCGTCCGGAGCCTTCCGTCTGGATTTCCGACCAGAACGGGAACTTGATAGGAACCGGCGGCATTGCAATAGATATTACGGACACGGCAAATGTTTATAAAAAAACTATTATTATATGGATAACCGGAGACGTAGATATTTTATGAAAAAGAGTTCTAATGCACAGTCGGGTTTTACGCTTATTGAAATTTTGATCTCGATGACTGTCTTGGCGCTCGTCATCGCCGCTTTCATATCAGTCGTCGTAATATCAACGCGCTCTTTCCGCGCCTCACGCGCGAGATATTTGGCTATAAAAATAGCCGAAGAGGGCATTGAGCTTGTAATAAACAAAAGGGACAACAATGTTCTCTGTGTTAAACCGGGCAGTTGTTCGCAAATTTGCGATTGGAAACAGGGGCTTCTGAATTTTCCCGGAGGCTCAACTAATTGCAATAATTTAAAGAGCGAAAATTGGAATGTGGATTCAACGAAACCGGATCAGCTTCTTGTCGGGAATTGGTTTGATAATTACAGTTCATCAAGCCGTATTTGCATAAAATCCGCTTTTCAAAATAAATTCGGCATTTGCAGCGGGGCGGAGATTCCGCTGGCGGGTAATTACAATAGGAAAGTTACCATAAATAAATTAAATAATTTTCCGGCCGTGGATGTGATAAGCACCGTAACTTGGACTATCAACGGTTCTCAGCAAAACGTCATTTTACAAGAAATTCTTTTCGGATTGCCATAAATGACAATGGACAAGGCGTCCGTTATAATATGAATATGTTCAAAAAAATCCGGACTGCGCTGGCAGGCTTCACGCTGATAGAGATGATCTTGGCTATCGCAATATTTAGCGCTGTGATGCTGACGGTTGTTTTGCTTTTTACCAAGCTCAATTCAGCCCAGCGTGTAAGTCAAGCCAAAATGGATGTGTTAAATGAGCTGAGGTTTAGTATCGGCCTTGTCGGGCAGGAGATCATGTCGGGCTTCGCGTTTCCGAATGGATGCGGATCCGGTTGTAATCCGGACGCCTCTTCACCGTTCGTATTTGCGTCCAAGGTGAGGCCCGATGTCCCGACCAAAAGGATAGAATATTATCTTGACGCATCAAGCGGACGCGTAATGCGGGGAGAGCTGAAAACTTTCGGACCATGTACTTTTACTCCTCTGTCGTCAATTCCGGGGTGTTATGCGCCGATAACATCGGCAAAAGCGAAAATAGGACAGTTTACTTTTAACGTCGCCAACAAAGGAAAAAATCTTCAGCCGGTTGTCATAATCTCCATATCGGGAAATATTCAAGGCGAAAAATTTCAATTATCTTCTTCTTATTCTCCGCGTTTGAAGCAAGATCCGAATGCGACCCCGCCGACGGATATACTTATTCCGAATATAAATATAACCAGCCCGACATCGGCTCCGACGTATACCACAAGCGCGTCAACAATTACTTTGGGCGGGAACGCGGATGATAATGTCGGAGTTGCGTCTGTAACCTGGGCTAATGAAACGACGGGCGACACCGGGACAGCGGCGACAAGCGGAACAGGAATCGCAATAACATGGACCGCAAATAATATACCTTTGCAAGGAAGCGGCACAGACAATATTATATTTGTTGCCGCCAGTGACGCCGACGGCAATACGGGTTTTGCTCAAATCACCGTCACTTCAAACGCGCCTCCGCCACCTCCTCCACCTGTCACTTGCAATGGCATCGATTGCAATTTTAATTCGGTCACTGCAGAGGTTGGCCAACAAGTATGCGGACAGAATCAGACTTTGTATACTTGCTTGTCTAGCGGAACCTGGGATAATACCGGAATATCGTGTGCCGGCGGCATATGTCCTTTGCCTGTCTGCGGTAATGGAACCTGCCAAGATGGAGCAGGCGAAGATTCCAGCAGTTGCCCGACAGATTGTCCGCTTCCTCCCTTTTGCGGCGACGGCTTCTGCAACGGTGGAGAAGATTTTACCACTTGTTCATTAGACTGCGTTGCTCCCTTTTGCGGCGACGGCTTCTGCAACGGTGGAGAAGATTTTACCACTTGTTCATTAGACTGCGTTGCTCCCTTTTGCGGCGACGGCTTTTGCAACGGCGTAGAAGATACTTTCAGCTGCCCTTCCGATTGTCCGGTCGTTCCTCCTCCACCACCTCCTCCCGGCTCATTTTCTTTATCTGCCAACCCGCAAGTGATATTGGTCGGAGTAACCGGCGATGCCGGTACTCCGGCAGATTCGCAGGAAACTATTATAACAGTCAATGATGCCGGTTATGGAGGCATGGTATCTTTTTCTTGTCAGGGTGTGCCGATAGGTTCGGATTGTCATTTTATCCCTGGTTCAGTGAGTGCCGGCAGTTCTTCAAGATTTTATCTAACCGTGCCCGGAAACACTGTTAAGCGCGACTACCCGATCAATATCGTGGGAAGCGGAAGCGGAGGACTCTCGGCATCCGTAACCGTAGTATTGAGAGTACTTGCTAAAGGCCTCGGAGAAAAATAATGCAGGCTACCGCAAAAAAAAATGGATTTATTCTCATATACACGATAATCATGGTCGGGGTTGTTCTTGGCATAATAATCTTAAATTACAGCCAGAGCCTTTCAGAGATATACGCGGCAAGAAATCAGGATCAGTCCATGAAAGCATTTTACGCCGCGGATACGGGTATTGAGTGCGTAAAGTATTGGCACCAATATTTCAAGGTTTTTGATACGTCCAAGCCGCAGCAATCTTACAGCTGCGGAGTAGGCGATCCGTTTCTGGCCGGTGGAAACCCGCCGACATCCGTATGCCAGACCACGACTTATAATTTCCACTTGGAAGGATTTGTCAGTGGCGCGTGCGTTGATGTTCAGGTTACAACGGTTCCGCAAACCGCCATGGTAAACGGCATTCCGATAACGGTTTGTTCGCTGAAAGTCATATCCAGCGGCAAAAATTCCTGCACGGCAACCGGCGCAAATTTGGTGGAGAGGACCCGTTGGGAGGATATGTAAGGCATTATCCGTGGAGGGTAGTAGAGCTTTGCTTCACTACCCTCCGTGCGCAACCACGAGGCCGGTTATTTCTCCGGCACCTGCGTTTTTCAGCGCTCTTGCCGCGTGCATCAGCGTCGCGCCCGATGTCGCAACGTCGTCAATCAAAATTATCTCAACCACCCCTCTCCCCTCCTTACTAAGGAGGGGATTTAGGGGAGGTAAATTTAATTTGAACGCCCCCTCCAAATTTTTAAGCCTCAACTCCTTATCCTGAACCTCCACTTGCGCCGGAGTTTCTTTTGTTTTTTCCAGAACATCATCGCGCATTTCGATGCCGGTTATTTTTGAAAATTCTTTTGCCAAAAGCTCCGCCTGATTGAACCCGCGCTCATGTTGCCGTTTGAAATGAAGGGGGATCGGAACTACCACAAAAGGAGCTTCGCCTTTCAAGACGCGCATATTCGCCTGCTGGCGAATTGCTATGCTCGCGCCGCCGCGCTGCGCAATGTCTTGCAAGGCGAACTCCTTTTGTTCGTTGGGCGAATCTTCCGGCAAGTAGTTTGCAAGACCTTGCGCAGGACGACGGTCCGAGCAGAGAAATTTTTCAGTAGAAAAATATTCGTGTCTTGCAAACTGCTGTGCCGGAAGTGAGCCTTTATAGACGGCGCAAAACTTCTCCGCCAACATTTCGGCCAGCGGACGGGCCAGTTCGCGGCGCTTTCCGTATTTCAATTCCCAAACAGCCCTTTTAAGCTGTCCATCGTAGCGTCCGGCCCAAAGGACGCTTTCAAGGGGCGGCTTAAATTTTCTCTTACATTCTATGCAGAATTTCCCAATATTGTTCCGGAAGCCGCAAAGCAGGCACCCGGCTGACTTTTGCATGGAATTCTCCCGGCAGACCCGGCAAAAGGCCTCATGAGCCTCGCCGCAGCCCGCGCAGCTTCTGGGTATCAAGAAATCGAGAATTTTCGAAAGCGCAAGCATTGTGCTAGTATTAAAGCAAAAGAGCATTTATAATCAATCCCGTTAGAAATCGCAGACGCATATTCAAAATATGATAAAAAAAAGAAAATTAAATAATTTTAGCAATAATTTAATGCGCATGATGCATTTTGCGTTTGCGTCTTATTTCTAACGGGATCAATGGCATTTTCAGATTTTATTCAAAATTTAAATATTCAAAAAACCCTGGCCGGCCTTAAAAAAGAGCAAAGGTATTTGGGTGTGGACATCGGCGCTTCGTCCATCAAAGTAGTTCAGCTGAGAAAAGATAAGGAGCGTCCTATCTTGGAAACGTACGGAGAATTATCACTTGCGCATTATGGCATGGACGGACAAGTGGGGCGCTCCATCAGAATATTGGATGATAAATTGGTTGAAGCGCTGAAAGACATCATTAAAGAAGCGCAGGTGACGGCGAAACGGGCAACCGTATCGATCCCGATACGCGACAGTTTTTTAACGACAATGGAAATGCCAAATCTTCCGGAGGCGGAACTGAAGGAGGCGGTGCCTTTCGAGGCGAGAAAATATATTCCGATCCCGATGAGTGAAGTTATAATTGACTGGTGGGTATTGCCTCCGCAGTCAAAAGAGATGAAAGCGGCTTCTCCAGGCTCGGGCCAGAAAAGATTCATAAACGTAATACTGGCCGCGGTTCCGAAAGAAGTCATCACAAAATATTCCGCAATACTCAAAGATGTCGGGCTCGATATATCCACTTTCGAGATAGAGGTTTTCGCCATGGCAAGGGCATCTTTGCGCGAGGTGTTCGGTTCAATCATGCTGATGGATTTTGGCGCATCCACAACCAAGATAGCAATCGCTGATGCGGGGGTTATCCGTACCGCGCATTCCATCGACCATGGCGGGCAGGAGCTCTCTTTGGCGCTCTCGCAATCTTTAAGCGTTGATTTTGATCGCGCGGAAATATTAAAGAGGCAGGCAGGTTTTATCAAGCGGCCGGAAAACGAAGGCGTAGTATCCGTGCTCGAGCCTTTATTTGACTATGTAAGTTCGGAGGGAGAACGGTTTTTGATAGATTGGAAAAGAAAAGGCGGCCGCGCTATTTCAAAAGTGCTTATCGGCGGTGGCGGAGCGCTCACTCCGGGCATTAAAGACGTGCTTATAAAGACTTACGGCGTTGAAGTTGAGATGATAAATCCGTTCCACAAAGTTGTTTACCCGGCGTTTCTGGAGCCGGCCTTAAAAGACATCGGTCCTTCTTTTGTAAACGCCGTCGGCCTTGCCTTGAGGGATTTTTGAAATATGGCCGAAAAAATTGAGAATAAATTTGAAGAAGAAAAAACTCAGGTTGTTTTAGGGATAGGCAGCCAGCCTTATATGGCAGTTTTTAGAAATAATAAATGAAACGAGTATTTGCGAATAACTTTTGCGCATAAAAGGGCGTGTTATTTTCAATCAAAAAATCCAACATTCTGGTTGGATTTTTTGTCGTGGACCTGGCGGGGCTTGAACCCGCTTCATCGGGTACCAACACCGAGATGTTACCTTATACACCACAGGCCCAGGTCCACGGAAGCATCGTAAAACAAAATAAACCTCTTTGAAAGAGGCTTACTTTTGGTACCCGATTTTAGCCTATGGTGAGGCCACATCAGTGTTGCTCCCATTATACTCCTCCCATTCCCACTGTCAAGTGCTCGCTTGTGAGTCTTATTTATACACACCCTAGACGTGTGGATAAACTGACCGTGTTATAATAAACTCAATGGCTGATATTTCGAGCTTGATACCAAAAAAAATGCCCTCGGGCATGCAGTATTATAAAACCGAAGGGCTTGGAGCTCTTTTGCGTCTTTCCCTCATACTTTTCACGCTCGCATTCGTACTTACAGGTATCCTTTTCGCTTACAAAGGAGTGCTTGGCCGCCAACTTGGCCAGCAAAAACAGTTGTTGAGCGATCTTCAGGTTCAATTTGAGCCGTCGCTTATTGCCCAGCTTGAGCGTGTTGCAAATAGCATAAATAATGCAAGAACGCTCCTAAAAAGCCATGTTTATGCCACGCCCATTCTTGATTTTCTGGAAAAGAATACCATGCCCGAAGTTGCTTACAGCACAATGAATTATGCAGGGGATAAAAAAAGCCTGCTATTGAACGGCGACGCGCCGAGCTATACGGATGTATCCGCCCAGATAAAAATATTTGCGGCCCAGCCGGAGGTAGCAAGCGCTTCTTTTTCAAATACGACTTTGCGCGATGCCGGGTCCGTGGGGTTTAATGCAACTATTAATTTTAGATAACAATGAATCCCGTAAGAAAATCTACAACAGGTAAATTGCTAAATGGAAATGCCAGTGTGTTTAATAATCTATTTTACCATGGTCATTATTGGGTTAATTTTCTAACGGGATGAAATCACTTTCAGCAATAATATTGTTTCTCGCGGCCATAGGACTTGTCTTTATGGTTGCCCGTCCGATGTGGGACGAAATTTCCGCGATGCGGGCCGAGTCCTCCGATATAGCGGACAATCTGGCCCAGCTGAAAGAAGTAGAAGCGATCCGTGATCAGCTTTTGAGCACTTACAATTCCATTTCCAAAGACGATTTGGCTCGTCTTGATGAATTCTTGCCGGCGAAGCCGAACACGGAAGATATTTTGGTAAGCATGGAGAATCTTACGAAAGCGCGCGGCATACAATTAAAAAATATTAATTTTTCAGCGGTTGCCGATAATTCGCAGTCCGAAGCCGTTTCGGCAGAAACCGGCGGAGGTACCGCCGCTGCCGCGGCAAAACCGAGCACGATCAGCTATAATTTTGCGATTAACGCGAGCTATGAAGCTTTCCGCTCGCTGATAGACGCTTTTGAGAAAAATTTGCGGCTTACAGATGTCAGTGATATATCTTTTTCATCGGCTGACGCGGGAGTGTATACTTTTACTTTAAAAGCCAGATCATATTATCAGAAATGATGAATCCCGTTAGAAAATTAGAAATAAATATATTATTAAGTAAAAATGCTATTGTGTTTAAAAATGCATTTTGCATGAGTCATTATTTGGTTAATTTTCTAACGGGATGAAAAATCTTCCAACCATAATAATCGTTTTGCTCGTGATCGGAGGAGGGATATGGTATTACCAGTCGACCAGCAATGAGGTCGTGCAAATTTCACCGGGGCCCGATTCGGGGCCGACGCTCGCGCTGGTACAAAGGGTGAAAAATATCCGGATAGATACTTCTATTTTTACGGATCAACAATTTTTAGCGCTTCTATCCCAGCCGCCCCTGGATGTTTCCATGCTTGCGAAAGGACGCCCGAATCCTTTCATACAGTTAAGGAAACCAGCATCGGGAAACCGCTAAATCCACAATCATTTGTTAAATTCTGTGTTAAAATGATCTTATGGCTGTAAGAAGCATTTTAGATGTTTTGGTCGGGTCCGGTAAGATCACTCTTGCCGATGCGGCGGAGATACGCAGGGAGGCGCGCAAAAAAAGCATTCCGATAGAAGATGAACTCTTCGCCCGTGGAACCGCTGAAGCCGATATTTTGCGGGCAAAAGCGGAGGCTTTGGGCGTTGAGGTAAGAGTATTGGGCGGGCAGAAAGTCCCGTTTGAATTATTGAAGGCCGTCCCCGAAGAGTCCGCCAGGCACTATAATTTCGTGCCGGTCGGCTTTGCGGACGGCGTATTGGAGATAGGCATGATTGACCCCGACAGCATGGAATCAAAAGAGGCCTTGAAATTCATCGCGGGAAGGCTTGGCAAGCCATTTAAGGTATTTTTGATATCCAAGAGCGACATGAATATGGTTATAGACGAGTATAGAGGGATAGGAGGCGAAGTTACGAAAGTTTTGGGTGAGCTTGAATCCGCCATCGCTTCGGATATTCAGATGGCACCCAAAGAACTAGCGGCATCGGAAACTCCCTTTGTCGAAGACGCGCCGATAACAAAAATGGTTGCCGTGATATTGCGTCATGCCACCGAAGGCAGAGCTTCCGACGTGCATATCGAGCCTGGCCGCGACAAGCTTAGGGTGAGATTCCGCGTTGACGGAATTCTTTACAATAGTTTGATATTGCCGCTTAAAGTGCATGAACCGATAGTGGCGCGCATCAAAGTGCTTACCAACATGGCGTTGGATGAAAAAAGAAAACCTCAGGACGGAAGGTTTTCCGCGCACATCGACAATCGCGATATAGATTTTCGCGTATCCACTTTTCCGACTTATTTTGGCGAGAAAGTAGCAATACGTATTTTGGATTCCGAGTCCGGCGTTCAAAACTTTGAGAAGTTGGGCGTCAGAGGATCAAATCTTGAGGCTATTAAAACAGGCATCGATCGTCCTTATGGACTTATTTTGATAACAGGCCCTACGGGTTCCGGAAAATCTACTACTTTATACGCAATGCTCCAGGCCTTGAATAAGGAAGGTTATAATTTAGTGAGTTTGGAGGATCCGGTTGAATAGTCTATTCAGGGGGTCAACTAATCCCAAGTGCGCGCGGAAATAGGATATGACTTTGCCCAGGGCCT
>CAZXFC010000005.1:14209-33991 GCA_964640425.1 uncultured Candidatus Saccharibacteria bacterium
AGGAATCCAAAGGCGAAATACCTGTGGAAGGAAAACTAAAAGAAACTCTGGAGGCCGAGATAGCCGCTTTTCCAAAGGACATGCAGAAGTCCATAAAACTGCCTTCGCATATTTATCGCGGTAAAGTTTCCAGTTCCTGCCCCAAAGGTTCGCGCGGGCGTATCGCGGTTTTTGAGGTTTTGAGCATAACGAAGGAAATGGAAAAAATAGTTCTTGAAGAACCGAATCAGTCCAACATAGAAAAGGAAGCTTATAGGCAGGGTATGATAACTATGCATCAAGATGGTATACTAAAAGTGTTGAACGGCGAGATCGGACTCGAAGAATTAATGGAAGTAATATAAAAAACATGGCGCAAACAAGAGTTTTAATAGTTGATGATGACGAATTTCTGCTGGAGATGTATGCTTTGAAGTTCAAAGAATACGGATTCGAAGTGGATACCGCGAAAGATGGGGCGGAAGCGGTGAAAAAAGCCAATGAATTTCCGCCTGATGTTATCTTGATGGATGTAGTCATGCCAAAAATGGACGGATTTGACTTGTTGCGGAATTTAAAAAAAGACCACGCGGCGCCGGGCGCAATTACGCTGGTACTCACAAATCTCGGCCAAAAAGAGGACGTGGAGAAAGGGATGAGGCTGGGGGCAACCGATTACATTATTAAAGCGCACTTCACCCCGTCCGAGGTGGTAAAACGCGTTGAAGGATTATTAGCCAAGGAAAAACATGGATTACAATAAATTGCTTGAGGAGTTGGTTATAATGGTGGCCAAGGAAAATGCATCCGATCTTCATTTGTCGGTAGGCAGGCATCCCACACTCCGCGTTTCCGGACAGCTTGTTCCATTATCCAAAATACCGATATTAACGCCGGAACATACCAAGGGGCTTGCGGAAGCGATGATGGATCCTGTTATTTTCGCGGAATTTTTACAAAATCACGAGCGAGATTTTTCATATTCTTTCAAGGACAAAATGAGATTCAGGGTGAACTCATATTTTCAAAAGGGTTACGTCGGCATTGCCATGCGTCTGATACCGGTACGTATAAAAACATTGGCGGAATTGAACATACCGAACGTTCTTCTTGAGTTTACAAAAAAAGAACAAGGTTTTTTTCTGGCGGTGGGGCCTACCGGACACGGCAAATCCACGACTTTGGCTTCTTTGGTTGACGTGATCAACCATACGAGGGCTGCGCAAATTGTAACTATCGAAGACCCTATAGAATATATTTTCACGCCGGACCGTTCAATGGTTGACCAGCGCGAAGTGGGTTCCGATACGGCGGATTTCGGCGTAGCGCTGCGTTCCATGTTCAGACAGGATGTGGATGTGGGCATGATAGGCGAGATGCGCGACCATGAAACCATGGCCACGGCTGTGACCGCCGCTGAAACAGGGCATCTTATCTTTTCTTCGTTGCATACGAATAATGCGGCGCAAACCATAGACCGCATAATCGATTCTTTCCCGGGCGCCCAGCAGTCGCAGATCAGGTCGCAGCTGGCAAATACTCTTATTGCCGTATTTTCCCAGCGCCTTATACCGCGTATTTCGGGCGGGCTTATTCCCGCTTATGAACTTTTGATATCAAATCCGGCAGTCCGCAATCTTATTCGCGAAAATAAAGTTCACGAACTTGACTTGGTTATAGAAACCAATTCGGAGAACGGAATGGTTTCTTTCAACCGGTCTTTAATGGATCTGGTGAGGCGCGGCGAGATAACGATGGAAAATGCCCTTATATTCTCACTTAACCCGCAAGAATTGCGGATATTAGCAGGGCGGTAATCCCGTTAGAAATCGCGGACGCATAATGTATAATATAAGCATGGAAAAGTTAAAAATTATAAGCAGTAAAAATATAGAACGAAAGGCGTCATTTGCGTCTGCGTCCTATTTCTAACGGGATAAATGGCACAATATACTTATAAGGCGCGGACATCCGACGGAAAAGAAACGCAGGGTTCCATAGAAGCTTCAAGTATCGACCTTGCCGTCTCATCCCTTCAAAGAAGGAATTTTTTGGTTACTTCCATCGTGCCCGTAGCCGAGGGCGGAGGCATTGCCGGTTTTTTGTCGGGCATAGGTATTTTTAAGACTGTAAACCAAAAAGATATTGTTATTCTATCCCGCCAGCTTTCGACGCTGTTTTCCGCCAAAGTTCCGATAGCGGAATCTTTTAAGATATTGGTGGGAGAGACGGAAAGCCCGGGGCTGCGCCGTATCTTGATTGCGGTTTTGGACGATATTCAAGGTGGGTTGCCGATGTCGCAGGCTATGGGCAAACATCCTGATGCATTTTCGAAATTTTATGTCGCAATGGTTCGTTCGGGCGAGGAAGCCGGCAAAATGGAGGAAATATTTGATTTTTTGGCGAGTTACCTGGAGAGGAATTATGATTTAGCGTCAAAAGCCAGAAATGCGCTTATTTATCCCGCATTTGTTTTTTTCGTGTTCATTGCCGTTATGGTTTTAATGCTCATTTTCGTGATACCGCCGATATCCTCACTGCTCAAAGAAACAGGGCAGGAGCTGCCCATTTATACCGTGATAGTTATTGCCATCAGCGATATTTTGCGGCAATTCGGCATAATAGTGCTGATATTTCTCGCCGCGTTCGTTGTGTTTCTTTTGAACTATGCAAGGACCGAAGCAGGCAAGCTCTACTTCGCGAAGCTGCGACTGGAAATTCCGGTTTTGGGAGGTATTTATAAAAAAATATATCTTGCACGCATCGCCGATAACCTCCACACATTGATATCCGGAGGCATTACGGTTGTCCGCGCGCTCGAAATCACTTCAGAAGTCGTAGGCAACGAGGTATATAGGAGAATAATGCTCGACGCTCTGGAATCGGTAAAGGGCGGCAGTATGATCTCCGAGGCATTTGCGAAGTATGATGCCATTCCGCCGCTCCTTTCACAGATGATAAGGATAGGGGAGGCCACCGGCAAGCTGGATTATATTTTGGGAAGCATTTCACGCTTTTATACCCGGGAAGTAAATAATCTTGTGGACAACCTGGTAAATCTCATTGAGCCGCTGCTTATCATATTCCTGGGATTAGGGGTGGGTTTTCTGGCCGTGGCAATATTATTGCCGATATACAGCATTTCCGCGGGATTTTAAGCTTGGAGAGACTGTGGCCAGATATCCACAGGCCTACTTTTTTAGTAAAGTTAAGATTGATATAATTAAAATATATAAGAGGTCCTGCTCGAAGGCAGGCAGGCCTGCCCGCCGGCAGGCGGGTCGATTATTAAAATTATCAAGTAAATAAGAAAAAAATAATATGTTCAAAATTTTTACCAGAAAAGCGGGCCAAAAGGGTTTCACCCTTATTGAATTGCTCGTTGTCATCGCCATCATCGGTATCTTGGCCTCTATCGTATTGGCTTCACTCAACACTGCCAGGAAGAAATCGCGTGATGCTAGGCGCATAGCTGACTTGAACCAGATCCGTTTGGCCGAGGAGCTTTACTTTGATTCGAACAGTGGACAGTACTCTGCCACTCTTGCCGCTTTGGCCGCTGCTAACTCTTGCGGAACCGGTTCCACTTGTATAGCTTCCGTACCTATCCCGCCATCCGGAGGAGGTCAGACAGCATATAATTACTGTACGACGCCAACGACCACATATGGAGTTCATGCTGTGCTCGAACTTTCATCCTCCAAGCCAGCCGCCGCAATCACTTCCGTAGGCTGTACGGGAGCGTGGTCTCCTACAGTGGGTGCGTCATGCGGTATTGCAGGAGACACGAACTATTGCGTAGGACCATAATTTCGCTTTGAATTTTATAATCAAAAACGCCCGCGACATTTGTCGGGGCGTTTTTGATTATATGCCATTCGGCGCAAAAAGAAGGAAGTCCGACTTCCTTCACTGTCCTTTAAATTGCTTCTTTTGTAGGTTCCAGCGCAATATTTGCTATCTCTTCCAGATTTTTATCATTGATCCAATTTAGGACGTCTTTTCTATATTGGTACGGATTTTCAAATACTTGAGATAAAAATTCTTTATCTAAAACCTCCGGAAAATTTTCCTTTCCTGCGTAATTCAAATGACTTGACCATTTATAAGATTCCAAATACTTCTCGATTTTATTGATATTTTTAACGCCTTTTTCACGCCATTTTTTATCTAATAAATCTAGCGGGTTAAGGTGTATGTAATAGGGAAGATATAAAAAATGCTGTTCACTTTTAATCAACACAGCTTTGAACTTTCCTTGAAAAAGCGGCCCAACTCTTTGGTATTTAGTGTTGAAATAATTAGTATATCCCGTTCCCAGTTTTCTCATAAATTCCGTAACTCCGTTTTCAGTTATACCTCTCAGCATTAAATGATAATGATTCGGCATTAGTGCAAACGCCATGATTTCCACCAATTGTTCTCTATCTGAAGGAAGTCGGACTTCCTTCTCACCCTTCTTAAAATTCCTACTCCAATTTTCGTAGGGGCTTGAATTATTAAAAACAATCAAATTATCTATAAAGCGATGTCGGTCTTGATCAGCGCTAAAAATAAGCCGTTTTTCAACTCCTCTGTTATAGATATGATAAATTTCCCCGGTAACAGGCTTTGCGCGTTGCATTAATCAATTTAAGCACAATTAAGTTAATGAAGGAAGTCGGACTTCCTTCAAGGGTAGTTGTAAAAGGAAATGGAGGTTAAAATAAGCTAATGGCTTATTCGGTATCTTTTTTTGTTTTTGCTTTCGGCGCTGTTGTGGGCAGTTTTTTGAATGTTGTAATTTTGCGAAAAAATACCGGAGAATCCATCGTATGGGACGGCTCGCACTGTTTTTCCTGCGGGCACGCTTTAGGCGCGGCTGATTTGGTGCCGATATTCAGCTTTCTTTATTCAAAAGGACATTGCCGCTATTGCGGGTCAAAAATTTCATGGCAGTATCCGATAGTCGAGTTTTTAACCGGCGTCATTGCGCTATTGGTTTTTTTAAAAATTACAGGCTTTCCGCCATACGCCGCAAGCTTTACGATTTATGGCATGGGGCTCATGGCTTACGGCACGTGGTTTTTTTATTTTTCGGCGTTTTCTGTTTTATTACTGGTCGCCGTTTATGATTATAAGCAGAAAATTATCGATAGTCACTTTATTTGGATATTCGGCATTTTTTCGCTTGTGCCATGGATGCTTTGGCGCGGGCTGAATTTAGGCGACTTGATTTCCTCGTTTCTTATCGCTCTCTTTTTTTATCTGATGTGGTTGATTTCAGGAGGCCGCTGGATGGGCAGAGGCGATGCCAATCTGGCTTTTCCTCTGGCGCTATTTTTGGGATGGCCGCTCTCTCTCGCCATGCTTTTCGTTTCTTTTTGGCTCGGCGGTATTTTTGGCGTCATGCTTTTGATATTTAAGAATAAAAAATACGGTCTTAAAAGCGAGATACCTTTCGGGCCGTTTTTGGCGCTCGCGTGCTTTATTGTCTGGTACGCAGATTCATTTTTTGGGGGCCTCTGGATGTGGTAAACCCCGTTAGAGCGTTAAATGTTTAGTGCTACCTTAATAGGCTTAGTCAAGTGGGTTCTTTTAAAGGACGCTCTAACGGGGTAAAATTGAATTAATGGCGGATTATTATAAGCAAAGAAAGGGTTTTAGCGTGACTGAAATTGCGGTGGTTCTGGCTATCATTCTGATGTTGGTTTCTATCGTAATGGTTAATTTTTCCAGGCTTAAAAATCAGATAGCAATGAATTTGGCCGTGCGCGGCATGGGGCTTAGCATACGCCAGGCGCAAGCTTACGCGATAGCCGTAAGGGAATTCAATTCTTCTTTTGCGGCTTCAATCTGCCAGGCCGGAGTTTCTCCGCCGGCGAGGTTTCCTCCTTACGGAGTTTCTATCACTAAAATAAATCTTGCGGATAGCCGCGATTCGGCAACATATATACTTTTCGGAGACATTGCGTGCGCTTCGAGAATTCCGACTCCACCGATCTATAATCCGTCTTACGCGCCTTCGGAGATTGTCACTTCCACTACAATGCAGCAGGGAGTGACAGTTACTTCAATAGTGGGACACGGGGGCACTGACGTGGCGCTGGATACCGTCGATATTGTCTACCAGCGGCCGTCGCCGGCCGTGATCTTGGTGGGATATGTTGGTGCCGCAAATGCCATGTATCCGTGGGTGGATGTTACATTGACCACCAAAGACGGCAAAGAATCAAAGGTTATAAGCGTTCGGACCAGCGGACAAATTTCGATCCAATAAAAAGAATGTTAAAAAAAAATACATATAAAAAAAAGCACTTTGGATTTTCTTTAATCGAGACTATCATCGCCATCGCCATTTTGACGCTGGTTATTACCGGACCCTTAAAGCTTTCGTCGCAAAGCATCAAAGCCGCATCGGTGGCTAAAAATAATTTTATCGCCGCCAACCTTGCGCAGGAAGGCATCGAGCTGATCCGCTCTTACCGGGTTAATAATATTTTGCAGGGGCAGAGCTGGCTTAACGATCTAATTGACGCCACGCCAAGCTGCCGGATTTCTCCGGGATGTTATTTGGATTCCAAAACAATCAAGACCACAGGTCCTACTTCCAATTTTGATGCCAAACATTGTCCGAGCGTTTGCCCGCAGTTCTTGATAGACTCCAATGGAATATACAATTATTCAACAGGTTCAGCTTCGATTTTTACCAGAGAAATTCTTATGGCGAGTATCGGAGCGGACGCCGTGCGCGTAACTGTAACCATGCGCTGGTCCGAGCACGGAGGGGCGCAAAGCCTGAGAGTGGATGAAATTATGCACAATTGGCTGAGATAATATGAAAAACAATATTGATAATAGGAAAAAAGGCTTTTCCCTGATAGAAGTTGTGGTTTCATTGGGAATTTTCGCCATTGCGGCCTTGATAGGCGTGTCATCTTTTCTGTCGCTTGCCGTAACGCAAAGGAAGGTTATCAATATCCAGAGCACCTACGACAATTTGCGTTATTCAATAGAAGTCATGGCCAAGGAGATTCGCACGGGGGACACATATTATTGCGGCGTTTTCTCCGGAACTATCGCGACTCTCGCGCCCAATGATTGCCGGCCCACGGGTGCCGGCGCGCAGGCTCTTACATTTATAAACTCCCAAGGTATTATGATCAGTTATAGGTATTCGACTGCGGTAGTGAACGGTCAGACTATAGGAATTTTGCAGAGGCAGTTGGGAAGCGCAGCTTGGGAGCAAGTTTCCGGCAACGATGTAAATTTACAGGATTTTAGATTTTTTGTTACCGGCTCCTTGCCTTCCGCCGGCGAAACTCCTCCTTTCCAGGCGGTTATCACTGTGGTTTCGCGGGGGATTTCCGGCTCGGGCAGATCAACGGCACAGTTTAGTCTAGAAACTACCGTAACCCAAAGATCAGTAAGATGAGAAAAACACAGCAAAAAGGCATAACATTATTGTTGTCGGTTATAATATCATCGGTCGCGGCACTTCTCGGCCTTGGGGTTTTTATGGTTATATTCGGAGAGATCGGCATTTCGGGCACGTCCAAGCCGTCGGTTATAGCTTTCTACGCCGCCGATACCGGTCTTGAATGTTCACTTTACGCCGACATCATATTGAATAAATTTGCCACTACAAGTCCGCAGGCGACAAACATAGACTGCAACGGGACTGCGGTTCCCATGACTTATACTCCCGACGGTATAGGCGGGGGCACTTTCAAATTCAATTTCCAGGTTTCTTCACAGGCCTGCGCTACGGTAAATGCTGCAAAGTTAAATACAGGGCAGACTGTAATTGATTCTTACGGCGAGAATAGGCCGAACTGCGCCGCAGCATCTTCTGCCAGGGTATATCAAAGGGGCCTGCAAGTTTTGTATTAATATGGATAAAAAACAAATAAAAGAGCGCATAGAGAAGCTGAAAAAGCTGATAGATAAATATCGGTATGCTTATCATGTCTTAAACAAATCCGAGATTTCGGATGAGGCTTTGGATTCGCTAAAACACGAACTAAAAAAATTGGAGGATGAATCTCCTGAGTTCTTAACGCAGGATTCGCCGACGCAGCGAGTTTCCGGCAAACCGCTCAAAGAATTCAAAAAAATAAAGCACGGCGTGAAGATGCTTTCATTGGAGGATGTTTTTTCCGAAAAAGAATTTTCCGGATGGGCCAAACGCATAAAAAAGCTTTTGCCCGCGGAAGCTTCGGCGAAGTCGGGGGAGCTTGAATTTTATTCTGAGCTAAAATTCGACGGCCTGGCGCTTTCATTGGTTTACGAGGATGGCATTCTCTCTTACGCCGCAACCAGAGGAGACGGCGAAACAGGGGAGGACGTAACGCAAAATGTCAGGACAATGGAATCGGTACCTCTTTCAATAAATAAAAAAGGGGAATTTGAAGTAAGGGGCGAGGCGATTATTACCGATAAAAATTTTGAAGAGATAAATAAGGAACAAAAGAAAAAAGGGCTGAAAGAGTATGCCAATTCGAGAAATCTGGCCGCGGGTTCGCTTCGGCAGCTGGACCCTAAAATTACAGCCTTGCGCAAGCTCGATTTTTTTGCTTATGGAATTTTGGGCACTGATTATGAGCATCATTCGGATGAGCACGAGGAATTGAGAAGATTAGGCTTCAAGACCGGCGGCACTCACGAAAAAATTTGCGCTGCAACTGAAGATGTTTTTAACCATCATAAAAAGATTGCGAAAGACCGCGAAAAAATTCCTTATCATATAGACGGGATAGTTGTATCGGTAAATTCCAACCGGTTTTTCCGGCGCTTAGGCGTTGTCGGCAAGGCTCCGCGCGGCGCGGTAGCTTTTAAGTTCTCGCCCAAAGAAGCCACAACTAAAATTGAAGACATAATCGTCCAGGTCGGGCGGACGGGCGCACTTACTCCCGTTGCGATTTTGAAACCGGTCGAGATCGGAGGAGTAACGGTTAGCCGGGCAACGCTGCACAACGAAGACGAAATAAAAAGGTTGGGATTGAAAATCGGCGACTCGGTTATTGTCGGGCGGGCCGGAGACGTAATTCCCGATGTGATAAAGGCTCTGCCTGAATTAAGAACGGGAAAGGAGAAAAGTTTTCATATGCCGAAAACATGCCCGGTTTGCGGCAAGCCGGTTGAAAAATTGCAAAAAAAAGGAGTGGGGTATTATTGCGTGAACAAAAATTGCCAGGCGCGGCACCGCGAGGGAATGTACCATTTTGTTTCCAGAAAAGCATTCAATATCGACGGTCTCGGTCCTAAAATTCTGAACGTATTTTTGGATCAGGGTTTGATTCAGAATATTTCGGATATTTTTGAACTGAAGGAGGGCGATATCGCGCCTTTGGAAAGGTTCGGTGAAAAATCAGCGGGAAATATCGTGGAACAAATAAAAAAGGCGAGGAAGATGCCTCTTTCGAGATTTATTTATGCTCTTGGTATTTTGCATGTGGGCGAGGAGACAGCTATAGACCTTGCGGGTAATTTCGGATCGCTCGAAAAACTTGAGCAGGCCAGTTTTGAAGAATTAAATAATATTCCCAATATTGGCGATGTTGTGGCAAAAAGCATTTACGAATGGCTTAGAGAGGAGCACAATAAAAAATTGATAAAAAGACTTTTGAAATTCGTTGAGATAGAAAATCCAAAAAAGAAGGCGCCGGGAAAGCTAACCGGAAAAACATTCGTGCTGACAGGCGAACTCGCATCAATGAGCCGGGACGAGGCAAAAGCCAGGGTTCGCGAGCTGGGCGGCGACCCTTCGGAAACCGTCAGTAAAAATACCGATTATGTTGTTGTCGGCTCAAACCCGGGCTCAAAATTCTCCAAAGCCCAAAAACTTGGAGTGAAAATATTGAATGAGGAAGAATTTTTAAAGATGGTGAAGTAACTCAATGTGAGGCTTTTTAATTGTGTTAAAATATAAACATGAAGATAACAAAATACGTACATTCGTGTTTATTGGTGGAGGAAGGCGGAAAGGTTGTTTTGATTGATCCGGGTAATTATACATTTGAAGAGAGTGTGCTGGATATCGGAAAATTGGAAAAACTCGATTTTATTTTGATAACTCACGAGCATCAGGATCATGTTTATTTGCCTTTTTTAAAATCAATTCTTGAAAAATTTCCTCAGGCGAAAATAATAAGCAATTCTTCGGTTGCCGAGATGTTGCGCGCGGAAAATATTCCAGTTGCGTCGGAAGGCAATGAATTCGTTTCGTTTGTTCCGGCTCCGCATGAGCTTTTGCTCGGCGGGAGAACGCTTGAAAATTACGCTTTTAATGTTTTTGGAAAATTAACGCATCCCGGCGATTCGCTTCAATTCGAGCGATCTCTCGATGTTTTAGCCCTGCCTATCCAAGCACCTTGGGGGAGCGCGGTGACTTCCATTGAAAAAGCCGCAACTTTAAAACCGAAAATCGTCATTCCAATCCACGATTGGCATTGGAAAGACGAAGCGAGACACCGAATGTACGAAATGGCGCGCTCGTATTTGAATGGTTACGATATAGATTTTCGCGGTATCGAAACAGGAAAAGAATTTTCTATATAAAATTTCGTTCATCGTTGTCAAAATCCAGTCTTTAAGCTAAAATAGTCTCATGATTTCCAAGGAAGACATCAAGCATTTGAAGAATTTAGCCAGAGTGGAATTTGGTGAAGAAGAGACAAAAAAGCTCGCAAAGGACTTGGGAGATATTTTGGGTTATATAGATGTACTAAAAGAAGCCGATGTATCCGGTGCTGTAGAGATGACGCATTCGGTTGATCTGAAAAATGTTTATCGTACTGACGCATTCGCTGAAAGCCCCGTTGCTGCGGGGGCGGCGGGATTAAATAGTAATGACCCAGATAAATATGATACCGCCAAAGAACTGATTGATGCCTTTCCGGCAAAAGAGGATTTTGGACACGGCACTTATTTGAAAGTTAAACCGATTATGCAATGACCATCACAGAATTCCACGAGGCGTTAAAAGCAAAAAAAACTTCGGTACGCGAAGTTGTTAGTTCTTATTTGGAAAAAATAAAAAAAGAAAACAAAGAATTAAACGCATATCTTGAGGTTTTTGAAAAAGAATCGGTGGAGCGGGCGGAGGACATTGACAAAATAATTAACGAGGGAGGCATAGAAGATTCGTTAAAAAAATTCCCGCTTTTGGGCGTGCCGATGGCCATTAAAGATAATATTTTGATCCGCGGACATATTGCCACCGCCGCCTCAAAAATTTTAAGGAATTACGTGGCGTCCTATGATGCATTTGCGATAAAAAAATTAAAAGAGGCCGGCGCGATATTTTTGGGGCGCGCAAA
Organism: uncultured Candidatus Saccharibacteria bacterium; assembly: GCA_964640425.1. GTDB lineage: Bacteria > Patescibacteriota > Minisyncoccia > UBA11713 > 2-01-FULL-45-33 > 2-01-FULL-45-33. The sequence continues at coordinate 25,489 of CAZXFC010000005.1, forward strand.
CATGGACGAATTTGCCATGGGGTCCTCCACGGAAAATTCCGCTTACGGCCCGACAAAAAATCCGCACGATCATGCGATGGTTGCTGGCGGTTCTTCGGGCGGCTCCGCCGCCGCTGTTGCCGCGGGCCTTTGCATGGGCGCTTTGGGTTCGGAAACTGGCGGCTCTATCCGCCAGCCATCGGCTTTTTGCGGAACAGTGGGGCTCAAAACAACTTACGGAGCGGTATCGCGCTCGGGACTCATGGCAATGGCTTCTTCACTCGACCAGATCGGACCGATTGCTCAAACCGTTGAAGATGCTGAAAAAGTGTTTAGTGTGATTTCAGTGAAAGACGAGTTTGATTCGACATCTGTTGAACTTGGGGTCTCGGACCCCAAGTGGGGTCCGAGACCCCAAGGCGGCCAAATCGAGCGCATCGGTGTGCCAAAAGAATATTTCGGAGAAGGGCTTGATCCACGTATCAAAAAAGCGATTGACCGCGTTGTGGAAAAACTTTCAAAAAATTACGAAATAGTTGAGCTTAACCTGCCGTACACAAAATATGCCCTGTCCTGTTACTATATAATAGTTCCCGCGGAAGTTTCTTCCAATATGGCCAGATATGACGGAATAAGGTACGGTGTCCGACAAGAAGGCAAGGATTTGCTTGAAGTTTACAAAAAAAGCAGGGGCGAGGGGATAGGTCTCGAAGTTCGCCGGAGAATTCTTTTGGGAACATACGTTCTTTCTCATGGATATTACGATGCATATTATACCAAAGCCCAAAAAGTGAAAAGTCTGATTAAAAAAGACTTTAACGATGCATTCAGTGAAGTTGATGTAATTCTCGCGCCGACGACCCCGACTCTTCCTTTCAAAATAGGCGAGAAAGCAAAGGATCCTCTCGCAATGTATCTTTCCGATATTTATACTATTCCCGCCAATTTGGCCGGAGTACCGGCGCTTTCCTTGCCGATAGGGTGGGAAACGGATGATGACAAAAAATTACCGATAGGCATGCAGCTTATTTCTGCGCATTTTGAAGAGTCAAAACTTTTTGAATTGGGCAAAATAATAGAATCATGGAAACCGTAACAAATATACAAAAAGTAATATTTGGATTCGACCCGACGAACATACTATTTGTGTTGGGCGCGATAGTGTTTCCGATTTGCGTCGCGCTTGTGTACGGCATCATCTACAGCCTCAAAAAGACGTTTGCTATTTATGAACAACAGCATAAGGTGCTGTTGTATGGCGGAAAAGCGGCGGATACTTTCGGAACCGCAGGCGCCGATGAACTGAACAATGATAAAAATATCCGGGAATGGAGCCTTATTGTATTAAAGTCGAGGAATCCGGACGAGAACGAGCGCAAGTTTGCCATTATCGCCGCTGATGCTTTGATAGAAAGAATTTTGGAACTCGCCGGCTATCATGGCGACAATCTCGGCGACCGTTTGAAAAAAATAGAATCCTCCGACCTCGATTCATTGAACGATCTATGGGAGGCGCACAAGATACGGAACCGCATCGCGCATGAGGCTTCCTACAGATTGTCGCAAGAAGACGCCGCTCGCGCCATTGCTTGTTTCGAAAAAACTTTGAAAGAGCTAAAATACATATAAATGATGATAGAAGCAGTCAGATGGTCGGCTTCTGCGGCAACTGTTTTTCTTGCCGTTTTTGGCTACTCCGACCAGATCAGGCTTATTTTCGAACACCGAAGCACCGGCGGACTTTCGTTCATAATGATCTTATTGGCTTTTTTTTCGTGGACAAGTTACACGCTTTACGGTTGGCTTCACAATGACAAAAAAATATTCTGGGCCAATCTGCTGGGCACAGTATTTATTTCAATAATTTTATTCTCGTTTTTTGTTTTTTAGCCGCTTGAGCAGATTTTTTATTGGTGCTAGATTTTTCTAAGATTCATATTTTTGAGATTAAGGAGATGTTATTATGTCGATTTGGGATACAAGATTCGGCTTTTTGCCGGCCAAAGATCCGGCGACCAATTTACAATGCGCCGGTTATGAACCCATAGACGAGCTTGGCGCCATGCTGCCGAAATTGCTGGTTTCGGGAGATCTGAAGCGTCAAATCGAGCATATGCCGTATTATTTTGAGACGCCAAGCATGATGTTGCGCGATTTCAGCGAGCGGCAATGTGAAAGGGCAATGATGCTTTTTTCGTACTTTGCCCACGCCTTTGTCTGGGAAAACAGGCCTCCCCGGAATTATATTCCGAAGCAGATCGCCGTACCCTTGTGTGTTCTTGCCAAGCATCTTGGACGACCACCCTTACTTTCTTATGCTTCGTATGCTCTTTGCAATTGGAGGCGCATTGATACGTCTCGGCCGGTTGAGCTTGGAAACATAGTTTTGCTTCAAAATTTTTTAGGCGGCATGGATGAAGAGTGGTTCGTTTTAGTGCACATTGATATCGAGGCAAGGGCAAGCGCCGCCATAAGAGCCGCATCGCTTTTGCAAGAGGAGATTATAAGGAAAAATAAATACGTTTTAGAAGATAGTTTACTGTCCATTTATTCGTCTTTAACAAGGATGAATGAAACGCTTTCCCGCATGCCTGAAAATTGCGATCCGTACATTTATTACAACCGCGTGAGGCCTTTCATTCATGGCTGGAAAGACAACCTGGCGCTGCCCAACGGACTGATTTACGAGGGCGTGGAAGAATTCGGAAATCGTCCGATGAAATTCCGCGGAGAAACGGGCGCGCAAAGCTCGATCGTTCCTTACTTGGATGCCGTTTTAGGAATTACCCACGCGGATAAATTAAAGAACGGAGAACCGGACAAATTGAAATTTTATCTTTCGGAAATGCGCGAATACATGCCGCGCGATCATCGCAGGCACATCGAAGTTGCGGAACAAAATGAAAAAGATTTTCCGTTTAGAAAAACGCTGCTCCGGCAAAAAAAGAATTTTCCGGACCTGGTTAATGCGTATAATGAGATTGTGGCGGAGTTGGCGAAATTCCGCGAGAAGCACTATGAATACGCTTCAAACTACATTGGTAAGCAGGGCGAAAAAAGCTCGGCCAATCCCGTTGCCACGGGCACGGGCGGAACGCCGTTCATGATTTACTTAAAAAAACATCTTGATGAGACAAAGGCCGCATTAATCAAATAACAAACCCGGGCTTGCTAAGCCCCGGTTTTTTTTGTTGTCATTATGCTGTACTTGCGATGCCCTCTATCCAGCCAAGCAGTTTTCTTCGGAAATTAGTACCTTTTGACAGTTTAATTCGTAAAGTGCCGAAATATTTAGCACGATTATGATAAGTTTTTTTATTCTTAATTTTAATAAAAGTAGGCTTTGCGAATTGCTTTGATGGTAGCCGTGTAATTCCGGTCCAAAATTTTTCTATTGATGAGATTCTATTTTTATAAATAGAGTTGATACAGACTCTCGGATGTATATGTTCAGAAGGAACTCCACAGGCTATCCGAAGCCAGATTAACATGAACTTTATCATTTTTGGGTCAGAATTTGTAAATCCAAACTCGTCATTGCCTTTTCTGTATCCTTCGGCCCAATATAGCGCTATACCGATAAGAAATACCTCACGCGGGGAAAGCTTGCCGATGTCCCGCATACCTTCAGAGAATAATTGTTTGGTAATCTCCAGACGTTTCTTGCGTAAACTTTCAGCCGCCATCATTCCTCCCATTTTTTGCTTCGCGATCAGATGTTTCCGTTGCGCAGCTGACAGAATAATATCACGGCACCAGTATTGGATAGTGCTTTTCGGAACTTTTAACCGTTTTGTTATTTCGTTTAGACTAGTCCCGCTTCGGCGCATGGTCTCGGCCTTATGCTTCAAATTTGAATTATTAGTCATAACTTTGTACTGCCATCATAAATAAATTTTAAGAAAATAGCTAGTACGAATCGGCCCTTTATCTGTGGATTTGTACACTTGATTTTATATTTTGTTATGTGTATACTTGTATAGTAGCGATGCGGGGTAGAGAAGTGGTATCTCGCAAGGCTCATGGAAAATAAATCTGTGACCTTATGTAGTAATGCATAACGGAAAAATCCTCTAAATTGCTGGAACACCATAATAGCTTTTCTTGCAACAACGTCATTCGAAAGAATATGCGTGACTGCTTAAAAAAAGAAAAGATTTGGCAATCAGCAGCCAAGCTTCGGCATACCGGAGAAGGTTCAGAGACTATAATGGGGATCTCCCTAGGGGAGAATGGTATAGTCCATTCCTATCGGAAACAATAGGTGTAAAAGAACCTTGAGACCGTGGTTCAAATCCACGCCCCGCTACCACGAAAAGGACGCGAAGCGTCCCTCGTGGCTCGCAAGAGCTACGACAGCAAAATCCCTCCTTCGGGGGATTTTGCTTTTGAAAATGTATTATGTGTATGTTTTGGAAGGCGCCGATGAGTCTTGGTATATCGGTTTTTCTTCAAAAATGGCGCATATGTGGTAGGAATAAACTATCATTTTAACGTCATATAATTGTCTTATTATATGAACTGTCTAGGAGAGTCGATATCCCCATTTTACAGAGCTTTGGGGATTGAACTATTATTGCTATAATTTAAGTGTAAGAGGCACACTTGACTTAAGCTTGATTTAATGCTAATCTTTAACTAAATGGTTACTCCAAAAAAGATTAAATTTGACGAAAAGAAGTTTCGGCAAGCGATTTTGTATTTATTGTCGCTTTCGCCGAACAAGACGATTGAAGGCAAAAAAAAGCTTGCCAAGCTTTTATATTTTGCCGACTTTAATTTTTTTGAGGCATATGAACAATACTTGACGGGGGCATCTTATCGCGCGCTCAAAATGGGTCCAGTGCCAGATCAGCTAGAAAAATTTATTAAAACCAATGACAGTGAAGTTATTAAAATTTCTTCGAAGAAAACTGGTTTAGAAAATGACACAGTGGTTTTCTCCCTTAATAAAAATCAGGAGGATATGATCCTTGATAAACTTACGGAGAATGAAAGGAAGGTATTGCAGAAAGTTTTCAGGGATTATGGAAATTTGAGTGGAGGGGATTTAGAGAAAATTACTCACTCAGAGGCACCATATAATGCAGTTGCGCAAGGTGAGTACATTCCATATGAACTTTCGTTTTACAGAGAAAAGTCCATGGAAGAGTTAGTGGGTGTATGATCTATTCTTCGCATCCAAAATTTAGCGAGGAAATGAACTCATTTCTTAAAAAGCACCACCAAGACGATGGGTGGCTTTTTAAATTACAGAACCTTTTGATAAGTCATTTCGAGAAGGGCACCGTAGTATTAGGGATAAATGTTCTGGCGTTTTTTTAAAACCATACATTGTTTTTTGTGTTTGTCAACTATCTTTAATTTCCGTAAAAAGTTATTTTTAGGATAGATAAATTGAAGTATCAATGATAAGATATGCTGTTTTGCAGTTTTTCATTTCTGCTATTTTTTTGCTTGCGCCGTCTGCGGCATCCGCTCATTTCACCGGTAAAGGGCATGCGCATTCCTCGATGACCAAAGCGCAAAACTTTCTGAACGCGAATTGCCAGAAAACGGATACATGCGAGCTTAAGCGTTTTACCATTTTTACCAGCGAATACGAACTTAATTTCCCAGATAGCTCTGAGCCGTCGTACGGAACAGAAACTATCATGGAATATGAAACCGATTCGGTTGCTTCAATTGAAAATTATGCATTGGTGAACTTCATCAGGGGCTGCTCATTCGACTCTGTGAAGGACGATGAGGGCGAAATAGTAAAAAGCCTGTCAAATTTGAATAAAGAGCAATTTGGAGCAAATAAAAAGATATACTTTCCGGAGTGGGTAATTGATTCTATAGATGAAGATCCCGTCTACAACAGCGATCAGGAATTCGGCAGGCATTATTTGCTTCGCTGGAACGTTAACCAACATTCTTATAATTTCACTACCAAAAAATACTATGGCGAAGAGAAGCCGAAAAAGCCGATTGTGTATCTTACGGATCTGCCCGGCAGCGCTTATAAGGATTACGCACGAATTTATAATATATCGCTGGAATTTAAAACCTGCATTTACCGTTCAAAGGATGTGCCGCTAAGCACCGTTGAAACCGACGTTAACTTCGCAGACCCCATCAAATGTTTTGAGTGGGCATCGTCTTACATCTATAATTTTGATACTCAAAAATTCGAGCATAAAAACGCTCTTGATCCTTTTTGTACGGATCAAAATGCCGCATTGGCACGCAAAGAGGAACTCCGATAAAGGGTTCTTTTTATTTTCCCAAACGGAAGAGTCTCGAAGTATTGAGCAGTACGAGCAAGGAGCTTACCTGATGCAGGAGTGTCGATCCCAGTATTCCTACAGAGCCTTCTATTACCAGTCCCGCGGTCACAAAATGTATGGCGGTAGCGATGACCAAGCTGCTTTTAATAGTGCCGAATATTTTCCTGGATGACTTGATGATCTTTGGAAGGGCTGCGAGGTCGTCTAAGATAAAAATTACTTCCGCGGCTTCGAGTGTGATATCGGTTCCGCGAAGTCCCATCGCGATACCGACATTTGCTTCAGCAAGAGCCGGCGCGTCGTTTATGCCGTCGCCGATCATCGCTACCTTCTTACTTTCCTTTTTTAAATTAATTATGTGATTGATTTTATCCTGCGGGAGGCACCCTGCACGCACATCTTCAATGCCGAGGTCTTTTGCGATCTTATTTGCCACATTCGCGCTGTCTCCTGTAAGCATAATGACGGCAAAGCCTTTTTGCCTCAGTTCCTTTACCACTAGGCGCGCGTTTTTGCGGGTAGCATCTTCGATAAAGAAGGCGCCAGCAAATTTATTGTCGGCCGCCATAAAAACCGCGGAATTGCCAGCCGTACCTTCCTCGCGCGCTACCGCCAATATTTCGTCGGGAATGAAGATGTTCACGCCGGTGACGAATCCAAGATTGCCGAGGACGATGTGATATTCTTCGCAGATTCCTTCAACACCTCGGCCACGCGCCGTTTTTAGATCGGTTGCGGGTGAAAGTAATATTTTGTCTTCATGAGCCTTCCTCACAACAGCCTCTCCGAGATGGTGTTCCGAATAAGTTTCTACGCTGGCGGCCAGCCTTAAAAGTTTTTCTTCGCCAAATTCGGGAGACGCGTAAATTTTCGTAACGGCCGGATTGCCCGTGGTCAGCGTGCCCGTTTTGTCAAAAGCTATAACATCTATTTTTGTGAGGTCTTCCAACGCCTCCGCGCTTTTTATCAATATGCCGTTTTTGGAAAGTATGCTGATGCCCAATGTAGTGGAAACGGGAACGATTATCGCGAAAATTACCGGTACCAATGCTATCCAGAGCGCAAGCACCTGCACTATATCAAGAATTATAAAATAATAAATGGCGCAAAGAATGAGCGTAACCGCTATGGTAACTTGCGCGTAAAGAGTCGTGAACCGGGAAAGAGGCGCGCTTTTTGATTGAGCTTCCTTTACCAGTTTTTTGACCATGGCAATTGTGGAGTTCGCGCTTGTTTCGGAAGCCGTCATTTCGGCATAGCCGCCCGTGTTAATGGCTCCGGCAACGAGCCGGTCGCCGTTTTTTTTGGATATTCGGCGCGATTCTCCCGTGACTATCGATTCATCAAATAATGCGCTTTCACTATGAAGTATGCCGTCAACAGGTACGCGCGCTCCGGCTTTTAGGGCAATAATATCTCCCTTCTCTATATCAGATATTTTTATTTCTACAGTCTCCGTTCCGGTCTTTTGCAGTGCGGTCTGAGGTAGGGATTCTGAAACGTCTTCCACCGATCTTTTAACTTTCCATATTATATAATCTTTAAAAAAGCCGCCGAGAAGTATGAGGAACACGAATATTCCGGCGGTCTTCTGCTGGTCCAGATAAATAAGAATGAATATTGTTGCGACAATTGGAAGTCCCAAATCTATTCGTTTATTTTTATAGAGCTCGTTCCAGACCTGGGACAGAAGCGGATATAGGCCGAATAGTATGCCCGCCGCAAGAATATATTGCGGCCAGGGCGTTTTAAGAGCCACAAGAAGAAGCGAGGCAGCCAGCGCAAGACTCGGCAACAGTGACCGCAATACTATCTTTTTCATAAGATCAGTATAGCAATATGGCTAAATATTAAAAAATAATGTATAGTAGTTAATGATTTGGCTGGGTAGCTCAGCCCCGACGCGCTATTATTTACAATAATATTAAAGCGAAGTCGGGGTCCCGACCGAAGCGTCGGGATTGGTTATTTGGCAAATTACGGCTGGGTAGCTCAGTTGGTTAGAGCACGGCACTCATAAAGCCGGGGTCGTGGGTTCGATTCCCACCTCAGCCACTACTTCGTTTCCTAGCTCAAATTGGAATCGAAGGCCGGAGCGAGCGCATGGCGAGCGAGGCGGGGTCGCGACATTCGCCAGCAGGCGAATAGTTGTGACCGATTCCCACCTCAGCCACTTCTACGCTTCCTTCCGGAAGCTACGAAGTGCGCGCACAGAAAACAGAATATGGGCTCGTGGTGTAGCCTGGTTAACA
>CAZXFC010000006.1:0-33156 GCA_964640425.1 uncultured Candidatus Saccharibacteria bacterium
TATTATGCCACGAAACGGCTACTTCAGACTGCTGAATTTACCATTATCTCAAAAATTCCATTATGAAAGAAAGTCTTCCTTTGATTTTTGAGCGAATGCAATTCGCCAACGAGCTTATGCATAAAATGGATTCGGACCCGAATTATGCCTTAAGCGGCGAAGATGCGGAAAAATTTAACGGTTTAACTGATAAATTTTCGGCTTGGATAGAAAACAAAGAAAAAGAAATAGACCTGTTAAAAGCTCCCTGATTGGGAGCTTTTTATGTTAATATAAACTAATGGAAAGTGAAGAAAATAAAAGCAGCGAACTGCCGAAGATACGTACATTCAAAACGGACGCATCGTCATATATCCAGCAAAACAAGGTTTCAGATTTCGAAATGGCCGCAAAAACTTATATATCCCAAAAAAAAACAGGGGGTAAGTTGTCGCAAATAAACTATAAAAAAGCGATCTTTATCGCCTCCGGCGTTGCCGCCCTGGCGCTCGCCGGATTTTTCGGCTACGCATACTTAAGCGGGCGCTTCGAAAAACCCGCCCCGGTCAAGAGGGGGCCTTCGACCCCGCCGAAATTCGTGCAAACAGAAACTGAAACCGACATAACTTTTATAAAGACGGATAAGGGCTCGCTGGCCGATTCAATAAAAAACGAACTTGGCAAACAATTGAAATTTGGCACCGCGAATACTTTGTGGATAAAATCTGGCGCTGACTTTATTACTGCGCAGGCGTTCATCGCGGCGATGAACTGGGAAGTGCCGGCGGATTTTGCCGAAGCCTTAGAACCGAATTTTAACGCGCTTGCCGTCTATCAAGGCTCCGGCACAGCACCCGTATTTATATTTAAAACCAAAAACTTTGTGAAGGCTTTCGCGGCGCTGCTTGAGTGGGAGCCGTCCATGTGGCAGGATTTAAAACCGTTCATAGACCTTAACGGCGTCGACGTAAAAACCTTCTATAGAAAACCTTTCATCGATGACACGATAAAAAACAATGATGCGCGGGCGTTTACCACGGTAGACGGCAGGACTCTTTTCGAATACGCGCTTTTCAGCCAAAAATTTATTATCATCAGTTCTTCTCGCGACGCGCTTGGACTGGTGCTGGAGCGGCTCCTCCAATTACCGCCGCAATAGCGCATTGACTCTTCTCAATTACTTGTATAATCTAAATTCATGGCTTTGGATTTAAATTATTTCAAAAAAGCGCTTGAAGAGGAAAAAAAGAAGATCGAAAACGAGCTTGGCGGCATTGCCGTAAGGAATCCGGACCAGTCCTCCGACTGGAATACGACTTATCCCGATATGAATATCGCACCCGCAGAAAAAGAAGAAGTGGCCGAGCAGGAAACCGAATTCGAAAACCGGGCAAGTCTTGAACTCGGGCTTGAATCGCGTCTCCGCGACATCGATGAAGCTCTGAAAAAGATGGCTGAAGGAAAATACGGCACGTGTCTGGTAGGCGGCGAAGCGATAGATGAGGCCAGGCTCCGCGCCAACCCCGCCGCCGTAACTTGCGTTAAACACGGAAACTAGGCAAGGCAAATCGCAAATTAGCCAAAATTTTAAAATAGTGCTAAAACCAGGTAAGATACCGGTTTTTTTGATGGAAGAAACTTATTGTATTTTCTGTAAATTGGTTCATAATGCGCTCGTGGAATATTGCTGCAAATGCGACGAAGAACTGATCTTGAGACCTAACACCTCCAATGGAGACGACCACAGCTGTCCCGTTTGCATCCACCCGGACAATATCGAAATGGCTTAGTTGATCATTGAAAGGAAAAAGAAATGAAAAAATCTGTTTTGATGCTTTTGGGCATAGCCGCAATATCGTTGTTCACAGGCATCCACCTGATCAATTTGCAAAATACCGATCTATTCCCTAAACCTGAAAATTTGGCGCAGAAAATCGCAAATTTCATCGAAAAAAACGGCGAAAAAAGCACTTTCAATGATGGCAATGAGGAAGAGGGAGTAAGCTATACCTACAAGCATTACTTCGGCTACGAAATTTACGAATTGGTGGTCGGAAAATACAAAACGCACAAGGACGAACAAAAAATTTTGGAAATAAACCATTACGTTACCAACCGTCCTGTAGGATTATTGAAAAGCCCCTCTGATCTTGTGGCTCACGAATTAATGTACGGCAGAGCAGAAATCCATATTGAGGAACACATCTACGATAGGAACATCGATATGGAAGTAGATTTGCTGCAACAAAATACGAAAAAGCGGGGGCCGGTTTATATGGGATTTACAAGAGAAGAAAAAGATCTCGGCGAAAAGGCAGGAGTTCAGAAATATCTATATGAAGACAAGCACGAATATGAGAAGTCCGGATGGAAAAAGGCTTCGGATGAAACCGTAGCTCAAATCGCCGATGAATACGGCAAGCATCTTTTCGTGATAAGCGAAAGATTGAAAATTGGCAAAAAAATGAGTTTGCCGGAATATTTAAAGCTCCCGTACTAAAGCCCCCGCGGGCTTTTTTATTTCGCTGAAAATATTGGAAATGTTGGAGGCTCGGTTTCCAACGTTTTGACTTTTATGAGGGAAGTGCTAAATTACTACCAGATTATGGAGGATAAATGATATTGAAAAAGATCAATGCATCGGTTCTTTTTTTCATGTTATTAATCTTTAGTTGCGCTTTAAAAATTGGTTGTAATTTCAAATTGGATCAAAAAGTGGCGGAAAAGAGCGAGTTCAGCAAATATCCGCTTGAAAAATACATTGATTACAGATTAAACACGCTTTATTGGAACTTGCCGAAAATTCAGGATGAAAAACACGCCTTAAAAACAGAAATAGAACATCTGTACGCCACAATTCTGGGGTTCAACGAAAAAAAACTTGCTCCCGCGCAAACGCTTGAATTGCTCGGTGTTCACAAAAGAGGCCTGGCAAGCCTAATGAAAATGGCATTTCGAAAATATATGCCTGACGACATTTCAATATTCGAAAATATAAATTATACGCCGGGTACGGATAATAGCAAAGCTATTTATAAGTACCGCTTGCCAAACACAGAAGAAACCGAGAATGAAAAATTATGGGAGGCGTGGGTACGAAATAGAAATCTTTATATGACTTCAATATGGATAATGGATAGCGTTCTAGAACATGCTTACATTGATGCGATGTTTGAATTAAAGGAACTCGGAGTACCAAACTCTTATATCGCTTTTGACATTGCTCTGAATGGCGAACTAAAAAGAATGTCCGAACTTATGCAAAACAAATAGCCCCCGCGGGCTTTTTTATTTTTGACTTTTCATGAAGCAAGATGCTAAGAATATGCGCATGGCAATGAAATTACACGCAGCCGAAGTGGTAGGGTTATCCGGGCAGATAATCGATGTCGAGATTGACCTTTCTCCGGGACTATTTAGTTTTGCGATTGTGGGTCTTGCCGACAAAGCGGTCGCCGAATCAAAGGAGCGTATCGCCGCGGCAATAAAAAATTTGGGCGCGAGAAGCCCCCAGAAGAAAAACCAAAGAGTAATCATTTCGCTTGCTCCGGCCGACCTCAAAAAAGAAGGGCCGGTTTTTGACCTCTCGATCGCGCTAGCGTATTTGCTTGCCTCTCAACAGGCAGAATTCAACCCGAAGGGGAAAATTTTTCTCGGTGAGCTGGCGCTGGACGGCGCATTGCGCCCGATAAGGGGCGTTTTGGCGCTGGCCGAAGAAGCAATAAAAAGGGGATTTTCCGAAATATATTTGCCCGAAGGCAACGGCGTGGAAGCCGCTCTCGTTGACGGCATAAAAGTATTTGAAGCGGCTTCATTGGAACAGATCGTGGAACATTTGGAAGGCAAAAATAAACTTACCGAAGTCAAAAAAACCAAATTCGAACCCGCTGAAGAATTAAATTTGCTGGATTTCTATGATGTCCGCGGACAAGAATCCGCGAAACGCGGATTGGAAATAGCGGCGGCCGGCTCGCACAATGCGCTCATGATAGGCCCTCCGGGAACGGGAAAAACTATGCTCGCTCGCGCGTTCGCTTCGATTTTGCCGCCGTTGTCGAAAGCAGAAGCTTTGGAAGTTACTAAGATTCATTCTATCGCCGGAGCGTTAAAAGCGGACGACGAAATAATCAAAATTCGTCCGTTCAGAAACCCGCACCATACATCTTCTTATGTGTCTCTTGTCGGCGGCGGAGCATATCCGAAGCCCGGAGAAATAACTTTGGCTCACCGCGGAGTCTTGTTTCTCGATGAATTCGCCGAATTTGAAAAACGCGTCATCGAATCATTGAGACAGCCACTGGAAGATAAGGTCATCACGGTCTCGCGCGCGAAAGCCACTCTAAATTTTCCCGCTCAAATTACAATGCTTCTTGCCATGAACCCGTGCCCCTGCGGCAATCTCGGTTCCAACAAATCATGCATTTGCAACTCTTCCTCCATCGCAAGATATCAGAGAAAAATTTCCGGTCCTATCATTGACCGCATCGACCTCTGGCTTGGAGTTTATGGAATCGACCATAAAAAATTAGAGGATGACATTGCCGCTCCCGGAGCGGCAATGAGAGAAACATCAGATAAAATCAGAAAAAGAGTGGTATTGGCCCGGGAAATACAGAAAAAGCGTTTCGCCCCCGACCTCGCCAAAGCTTCAACGGGCAAGGGTTCTAAAATCTTAACGAACTCTGAAATGTCCGTACGAGAAATAAAAAAATACTGCGCGCTGGACGACGAGTCAAAGTCAGTGCTTCAAGCCGCCGCAACCAAGCTCGACCTCTCGCCCCGCTCCTACCACCGCGTCATAAAACTCGCCCGCACCATCGCCGATCTCGCCGCCGAAAAAAATATCCGCAAAGAACACCTTTTGGAGGCGCTCCAATACAGGCCGAAGCAGTTGATTTAGAAAATTAAAACGGATTCTTGGCGCCACGAATTTCGAAGTGAACATGGCATCCTGTAGAATTGCCCGTGTTTCCTATGTTCCCGATGTACAGTCCTTGAGGCGCGTATTGTCCAACAACCACCTTTACGTCGGAAAAATGAGCGTAAAGCGTCTGCGTTCCGTTGGGGTGAGAAATAACAACATACTTTCCATACCCTCCGTTCCATCCGGAGCTCCTCGCTATAATTACCGTTCCTGCGGCTGAGGCAAATACCGGAGTCCCGCAACTATCGGCCAAGTCTACGCCGTTATATCCATGAAGACCCTGTGATTTTCTGCCCCCGTTGATAGGCCTTGCATAGTAATCTAGCATTTCCGGTCCTCCGCTTCCGCGGAGTCTTGCGGAAGAGCCAGAACTGCCGGAACTTACCGAAGAAACGGTTATTTCAGCGTCCGGAATAATTATGGTTTCACCGATCGAGAATGAACCGTCAACCGGTAAATTATTAAAAGCGATTATTTCTTCCGCGTCGCTTTTGAATTTTTTAGCCAGCGATTTGATGGTATCTCCTTTTTTTATTTCGTATTGGATGCCCGTAACCGGCAATATCACCAGCACATCGCCCGTCTTAATAATACCTCCCCGCTTCAGATTGTTCGCCCAATAAATAGTATTGGCACTAACGCCAAACATATCTGCTATCTCCGAAATACTGTCTCCTTTGTGGACGGTATAGGTCGTGATCTGGTCCAACTTATAAGTATCAACATCGGCTATGCTGCCCATCGGACCAACCACCGGCAATATCGCCGAATCGTCTACGAAATTTATCACCGCACCGCCAACCGCCATGGAATCTGCCGGATTTGACGATTGCGGAGCCTGAAGAAGCGGCATTGTTTGTGAATTGTAAGATATTTCACTTGCCTGCCCGCCGAAAATACTCTCCAAAAAAGATAAAAATCCGGCCCTTGCCGACCTTATGGGCGGCACCACGGCCGAAAGGATAAACACGAGCAAAAAAGCCGTTGAAACAAGCCAAAATACGCCTTTCCAGTGTGTCTTATTCAAAATAAATTTGAGATTAAATTCTAATTAGATGGAGTTGTCTTTTTGAGCAAACCTGCCTGCCGGCAGGCAGGAAACCTTTATTTATCAACACTTTTTGCTCATAATGCGTCCGACCAGCCAATACCTAAAAGCTATCATTTTCAGGCCAAAATCACAACAAAAGTTATCCACCCCGTTAGAGGGGCGACCCTCTAACGGGGTCCACCCCGAAATATCCATGTTAAGATACTTCCATGCCAGACCAATCACTAAATAAAGAACAAGAAGAGGCTGTGAAAACCGTTTTGGGACCCGTTTTAGTTATTGCCGGAGCCGGGGCAGGCAAGACCAAGGTAATTACCGAACGTATCCGACACCTGATAACATCGGGAGTCCCGGCGGAACGAATAATGGCTGTTACTTTCACCAATAAGGCCGCGGGGGAGATGAAAGAGCGCCTCGCCCATAAGGCTACGGCCGAGGGCGTTGCGTCCCCGGGTCCGCTCATCGGCACCTTCCATTCTCTCGGGCTCTTGCTTATCAAAGAAAATTTACAAAAACTGGGCATTGCCAATAACTTTACTATCATCGATGAGGATGACGCCTTAAAATTGATCAAAGAATCATTGATAGAGATCGGCAAAGACCCTAAGGATTTCGAACCCTCCCGGCTCAAGAACCAAATTTCAGGCATGAAAAATAGATTGATGACTGAGGAAGAATTCGAAGGCGAAGGATTTATCGGGGAAGTGCTGACTAGCGTCTGGAAGCTCTACGAAGGCAAAAAACGGCGGCAAAATTTTCTGGATTTTGACGATCTGCTTTTAAAACCGGCACTTTTGCTGATGAAAGACGAGCCGACGCGGAAACTTTACCAAAACCGCTGGCAATACATTCACATTGACGAATATCAGGACACCAATCAGGTCCAGTACGTATTATCAAAAATACTTTCGGCGGCGAACCGAAATATTCTTGCGGTAGGAGATATAGACCAGGCCATCTATAGCTGGCGCGGAGCAGATTTTAAGAACGTCCTTAATTTCCAAAAAGATTATCCTGACGCTAAAATCATAACCCTGGAAAAAAATTACCGCTCAACCGATACAATATTGGAAGCGGCAAATTCTCTAATCGCAAACAATAAAATGCGCCTCCCAAAAAATTTATGGACGGAAATAAAAAGCAGGTATCCGATAAAAATAATTTTTGCGGAAGACGAAAGGAAGGAGGGCGAGATGGTCGCCCGCGAGATATTGGCGCTACGTGCGGATTCGGGAGGAACTTTATCTTACGGAAAAATGGCCGTTTTATACCGCACCAACGCTCAGTCGCGCGCGATAGAAGAGATATTTCTGAAAAAAAACATTCCATACCGGATAATTGGAGGAGTAAGGTTTTATGAAAGAAAAGAAATAAAAGACATCCTCGCATACATCAGATTGGCCCAAAATGAAAATGACGGGGTGAGCAAAAAAAGGATATTGAACGTGCCGCCGCGCGCGATCGGCAAGGTCTTGATGCAGAAAATCCTGGGCGGCGCGGCATTAAAACCTGAAGAAGAAAAAAAATACTCTGATTTTAAAAGACTTATCTCCGAAATAAAAAACTGTGCGTTACGGCAGAGCCTCCATGAATTTTTAAAAAACACGATCAAAATAACAAAATACCGCGAATATATCGACGATGGCACGGAAAAAGGAAACGAAAGATGGCAGAATATTGGGGAACTCATGAATATTGCAAAAAAAATATCCGATGCCGGAGGGAAGATCGAAGATTTTCTGGAACATGTCGCGCTTTTTGCTGTTGACGACCCGCCTGCCAATTGGCGGACAGGCAAATATGAACCGGCGAAAGAAAAGGTGAGTTTAATGACAATGCATACGGCGAAAGGGTTGGAGTTCGACGCTGTTTTTGCGGTTGGTCTAGAGGAAGGATTGTTTCCGCACTCGCTCTCGATAGAACCGGATGATCTGGAAGAAGAGCGCAGACTTTGTTATGTGGCGATAACCCGGGCAAAAAACCGCCTCTATCTTTCTTATGCCTCAAAACGGACGCTTTTCGGAGAACGTGTCGCAAATTTGCCGTCCAGATTTTTAAAAGAAATACCCAGCCATCTTGTCGAATATATTTCATTCCCTGAAGAAACCGGCGAGGATGGAATTGTGGAAAATATAATAGAATACTGAACATGCAAAGAAAAAAATATTTAGGGCAGAATTTTCTCAGCAACAATAATATTTTAAATGCGTTGGCCGATGCCGCAGAGTTAACTGCCAAAGATACGGTGCTCGAAGCCGGTCCGGGCTTGGGAAGCCTCACGGAAATTTTGGCGAGGCGCGCAAAAAAAGTCATCGCGGTGGAAAAAGACGGGGATTTGATTCCGATTTTACGGCAAAAATTCAAAAATATAAAAAATGTGAAAATTTTAGAGGGAGATATTTTAACCTCACCCCTTACCCCTCTCCTTCGTAAGGAGAGGGGATTCAAGATTGTCGCCAACATTCCATACTATATCACTTCGCATTTTCTGCGCCTGTTCTTGACCCAAACAAGGTTTAGGTCAAGATTGATGGTTTTGATGATACAGCGAGAGGTTGCCGACAGAATTTTGGCCAAAGACGGTAAAGAGTCCCTGCTTTCTCTTTCCGTAAAGGCTTACGCAACGGCAAAAATAATAAGAAATGTGCCAAAAGGAGCATTTTCTCCTCCGCCGAAAGTTGATTCGGCAATAATTAAGATAACCCCATTCACCGGGAAAGGTATTAACCCCGAACAAATTCTCTCGCTAGCCCGCCTCGCTTTCCAAAAAAAACGCAAAATGCTTCGTCAGTCGATCGGCAACAAAATAAAATTACCGGAAAAATTTGAAACCATGCGTCCGGAGGAGCTTTCGTTAGAAAACTGGGTTGAAATCTTACTTACGGGGTCGGACCCCGTAAGCGTAAGCGGACCCCGTAAGATTTAACCGCATCCGCAGATGCCTGTCGCCGCATCCCAAATCGCGTTTCCCGGACACGTATTTAAACAGCCTACGGGAACACATCTTCTTCCGCGCCTAATACAGCAATTGCAGCAAGGAGTAATGAAATCTGTTCCGGGGGGCCCCGGAATTCCGCCGTTATCTTTGAAGCAATCCGGCGATAAAGCAATGGCTTCTGCGGTAGGCGCGATGCCTAAAACAGTCAAAGCGGAACTTATGGCGCTGCCGACCCTGGTAATCCAGCTGACCGTCGTATAATCCAGCGTCAGCGGTTGCTCATCGGCTCCGCATACTCCGAACGCAAGCGGCTCATCCGCTTTGCTTGTCGGCTGCTGCTGCTGCTCTATATATATTTGCAATTCAAACTCCTGTAATTTCGGCAGCTCGACGTTCAGGCCGTTTAAAAAATTTTGTCCGTCTTCGGGCGTCACAATACCCTCGGCTATTGCGTATTCCAAGGCATTGCGATTGAATTCCTGAACTTCTGCCAAAGTTTTAAACTGCAAACGCTCCGTCAATATTCCTTCCGATATCATAAGATCCTGCAAGTATGAAAGCTGATCAAGATAATATTGCGGATAAAGGGCCGCGACTTTTTCACTCTCGGTAAGAACTATCTGCGGCGCTTTAACCGTACCGCCAACGGAGGTGGCGGCTGCCGGCTGCGCGCCGGAATTAAAATAAGGTTGTGAAGGCTGTGTAGGATAATATATTTTTCTTGTCTCGCTTTCTGTTTCGGTATCATGCGGCACGATAGAATTTTGATATGTATCCGCGCCGTACGGCTTGTCTTCGACAACCAATGACGGGATGCCTTCTTCCACGAATTTTGTGATTTCGTCGTTGATTTGTTCTTTTATTGTCTGCGGCGCGCCGGAATTATCATTTTCCGCGGCATTGTCATCGGCAGACGGCGGATTTTTGATCGCGCTATCTGATATGGGAAAACCGTCGCCGCCGATTTTGAGGGGCTGCGGTTCTCCGCGGAAAATAAAATACGCGGCGGCCGCTGCCAGCGCCAACACAACTATTGCTATCGCTACGCTAAGCTTCATTTGACTCATTTCGTTTCTTCAATAATATCATAAAAGCGGCGGCCGAAACAGAAAATAAAAGCACCGGCAAATCCCCGAATTTTACGTAGAAATCCCTTGTCGATATGGGCGAAACAGTTTGGTATATCATTTTATTTCCCAATTCTCTTTTCCCGCCAAAAAACTTTCCTTGCTCGTCGATGACATACGAATAACCGTCCATGCTCGACTGAATATATTGCCTTGCCAGTGAGATCGCCTGGAATTTCCCGGAAACCATCATTTGTTTAAAAAAGAACGGCGAACCCCCGAATACCCCGTAGCTGGCCGTGTTAACCAATATTTCCGCGCCGTCTTTCACGAGTCCGCGATACAAATCGGGCGCGATTATACCCGAACAGGAAACGGTTCCGTATGCGTTGTCTTCTATCTGCACCGCCCTCTCTTTCGAAACCGATTTGGTAACCGCCCGCATTGACTCAAAACTCTCAAGCGTATCTTTTGCGCCGATTAATTTTAAACCCCAATAAATAATATCCGGCATATATTCGCCGGTCGGGATCAAAAAACTTTTACCATATTCCGCCAGCGTGTCTCCTTGTTCGTTTTTATATGCCGTTTGCACCCTCTGCCCGCCGTTATTTCTTTTGTACGAATTCGTAATTATGACTGCCTTGCCTCCGCCGGCCGACGGACCGAATACGGTTGATATTATCTCTTTCTCCAGTGGTCCATAATCGTTGGAAAAATACTGCGACCCCTCGGGGAAAACCATCAATTTGGACTCTTTCTGAATTTTACCTGATAGCTTGTCCTTAATTAAAAGGTCCGAAAGCGCGCGCGTATAAAACGCCGGAGGAGACGTGCTCCCTTGAAAAATCGCAGTATTTATAGGCTTTTTGTACGCCAAAGGCATATTTTTTGCGAGCAAGGAAATGATGAAAAAAACCATTGAACCAAGCAAAAACGGGATGAAAATATGCACTTTCCGAGACACGCGTATTTTTCTGCTGAAAAATCGCTCTGCTCGCGCCAGTCGCGCTGCGCAAGGTCTCGCAAATTGTATATTTTCATCCCGCAAACCCAATAACGCAAAAAACATCAGCATGGCAAGTTCCGCCGCCACAAAACTTAGCCCATAAAGCCCTATAAATCTTGATAAATAAACAAGCGGAGTATTTACGAGAAAATACCCAAAAGCGCCAAATGTCCAATTCGGCTGAAGCACCGATTGGCCGCCCCAGGACCAAAAAACAAAAAGCCAATTGCGCCCATACTCACACAAAACCCATAAAGCGGGGACAAATATAAGGTCTTGCCAATTAAATCTGCGATATTTTACGAAAATATACGAAAAAAAGCCTATTCCTAGGGCTAAAACCAGCGAAGAACCACCCCATACGAATGCCCTGATCAAATATAGGCCAATTACACTTTCAATGCTCGCCAATGCCCCCGGATCAACCGCCAAAAACCAGCGGATCGAATAGCCCAAAACCAAAAAACCAAAGAAAATACCGCCTTTGAATGCGATAAACGGGCTGTTTTGCTTATAAAGCCATAAAAAAAAGGCCGCCAGGCCGATTAACGCAAAAAAACCAAGGCTTTGGGGCCATTCAAGGGCCGCAATAACAGGCAGGGCGGAGCATAATAAATAAACACAGTTTTTCCTAAAGTTATACACAAGCCAATTTTACGGCAGAAAATGATATTATAGAAGAGGTGGATTATCTACCAACCAAAAAATTTGTAATGCCTGTTATTTCGATTCTCGTAGTAATCTTCGCGGGTTATTTTGCTTATTTCATTTGGACAAGTCCCGTAAAAATAGCAAAAAAAAACCCGCAAAAAAATAGTATTGACGGTTCCGTTTACGCGAAAGCGCTTGCCGATTCAAACGCCGACTCGGACAATGACGGCTTGAAAAATTGGGAAGAAAAATTGTGGAAAACCGATATTCTGACGGCGGACACCGACGGAGACGGCACTTCGGATGGGGATGAAGTGAAGGACGGCAGAGATCCGATAAAAGTGGGTTTGGAAACGCCCAGGGGCAGCGGGCGCTGGAGCGACGCGCTGCCCAAGCCGGAAAATATAGCCTTAAATTCCGGCGCATCAACTATTTCCCTAACCATGACACAGCAAATAGCCGCCCAATTTGCCAACTCATATTTCGCGTTGAAAGGCGCGGCCGGCGGACAATCGCTTAATGGAGACATTCAGCAAAAACTCGCCGATTCCCTTTCACTTGAAATAGAAAAGGGTGCCGCGGCATACTCCGACCAGTACACCGAGAAAGACATAAAAATAAATAAGTTTGTCGGAGTAAAAACTTATCTTTCAAATCTTGGCGACGCGTTTGATAAAAATTTTAAAGATATTTCGGCTCCCGAAACAACTTTCATGGCGCAGGTTATCCAATCCGGAGATCCCGGCCAGCTCGCAAAATTCGATCCGTACATTTCGGCGTATAAATCAATGATCGTATTTTTAAAAAACCAGGAGGTTCCGCCGGATTACGCCGCAATTCATTTGGCATTTTTAAATTCAATGAATAATACGGCTGTCGCGGACGAAAACTTAAAACAAATATTATCCGATCCCGCTCGCGCGGTAATCGGAATCAAGCTTTATTACCGGGAGATAGCCCAAGCCGTCCAGATCATAAATGATCTTAAAACTCAAGTGGCAAATGACCAAATAACCAAAGAAAAACTGGCCCTTGACCCTACAGCCGATGATTCGTTTTTTAATAAATATATTTTTAAATAAATAACCATGAATATGAAGCGAAGCGCGTTTTATACAATATTTTTCACAATTCTAATCTCGGCGATGTTTGGCGCTCCGAAGGCGCAGGCTGTTGTACCGGTATTTGACGTAGTAGACAGCACGATAACCGCAACAAATCTTCCGCTGCAAACCGCACTGCAAACCGTCATCGCAAACGTAACCCAGCCCGCAATTGTTCTAAATACTAACGCTATCGCGGTGGCCCAAGCCGGGCAATACCAAAAAGAGATCGGCATACCTCCTCCATCGGTCCTGCCTTATTTGTCTCCGGCAACCCTCGCCTCCGCAGCCACTTGCACCGGGCTTGACTGTCTGGCCTGGATAATAGTTAAAGTTGTGCTGCATAACCTTATGCAAGAGATCGTAAGGTGGGTACAAACCGGCAATATAGACGGCGGACCTTTATTTGTCACCGACTGGGAAAATTTTCTTTTGAATGCAAAGGATAAAGCGACCGCGGTATTCCTGCAAGACCTGGAATTGACCAACCTTTGCGAGCCGTTTTCTCTGCCAATCAGGCGAGGACTAAGCAACAACGTATTCGGATCCGGGCCGAGTTTTAACATGCGCGCATCCTGCACCATGCCAAATATGCAGGCCTTTTTGAATGGTTTTGAAGGCGGAGGCGGATGGGAGGCCTGGGATCAGCTTACGCAAGACCCAAATAACAACCCTTACATGGTATATCTCATGGGTCTTGAACAGCTGACAGCCACGAGACAGGCGGGAATTGATAAAAATCTTCAGGAAGCCATGTCCGCGCTAGGGCTCCTTGGCCAAAAAGAATGCGAGCCCGGCACAATAGAAACGGAAGCCGGAGACGCGCCTTTGGGAGAAAGGTGCACGATCGTTACTCCCGGCAAGGCGGTTGAAACCGAACTCTCCAAAGTTCTGGAAACAAACCTGGAAGAGCTTAACCTTGCAGACGAAATGGATGAAGTACTGGGCGCGATCTTAAATACACTTCTTCGCAAAATTCTTTTCTCCGTAAACGGACTTCTTAATTTTCAGGCGGCGGCCACGGCGCAGGCGCCTCAGCCGGCACCGAATTTGAATCTTCCTGTTTGCGGCAACGGAATTTGCAGCGCCGGAGAAACCGCCGCCAGCTGCGCCGTGGATTGCGGAACAACTTCCGGGCCGCCGCCGAGCGCAACTTGCGGCAATAACATCTGCGAAGTTGGAGAAAGCAACGCAAGCTGTCCGCTCGATTGCACCGCAACTCCTCCGCCTACTCAGCTTCCACCTCCGCCCCCACCAACAGGCAATAGCACAAGTCCTCCTCCGCCACCCCCGCCTCCGCCTCCGCCATAAACCGGACCATTCAAGATATAAATTTGAAAAATGTTATTTAAAACGAAAAATTCAAAAAAAATAATTGCATGGATTGCTGTTTTTGTGTTTGTCAGCAACCTTTTCTTTTTTGGCGCAACCTCAACGCATGCCGCCGGATTATGTACTTTCTTTCCTGCGTCGCCATTTTGTGCCGGCGCAATCGCTGGAATTCCCATAAATGGCGGACCGGCCACTGAACCTGGTCCTTCTGCTGCCTCTGGCCCATTTGGTGTAGTGATAGCAATAGCTGTTTGGGTTTTTGGCGCCATAGGGAATGTGATTATGGAGCTGGCCGCTCTTTTTTTACGGCTCGCCGGCGTGGTATATGACAAAGCGATAAGCGTAAATTTGGATTTTAACCAATATGTCGATCTTGTCAAAATCGGCTGGACAATTTCGCGCGACGTCGCGAACATGTTCTTTATTCTGATATTGCTTTTTATCGCAATCACGACCATGCTCCGCGTTTCCGGCTACGAGACAAAAGTTTTACTTCGGAAACTCATCGTAATCGGGCTTCTTATAAATTTCAGCTTGGCCGGCGGGCTTGTTATCATAGACGGCACAAACGTCCTGGGCAATGAATTCTATAGGGGAGCGCTCGGCTGCAGTGTCGGACAGCCTTGCACCAACAACCTATCCTCAAAAATCATGGAGGGCGCGCGTCTGCCTGCGCTTTATGTTTTTAAAGCTCCAACGGCTACATTGACCCAAACCGGTGGTAACATAGTGGATCAGGTTTTCGGTGGAACCGGGCTAGTGGACCAGGCTACTAACTTTGCAAAGATCACCTGGGGCGCCGTCATATTAATTTCCATTTTCGCGTATATACTGCTATTCGCTTCCATATTGCTTATAATCCGTTTTGCCGTGCTCGTGATCCTGCTTGTGCTGATGCCTCTCGCTTTTTTGGGAATTATTCTGCCGAAAACGGAAGGAATGTGGAATGAGTGGTGGCATTCGTTCATAAACCACGCGTTTTTCTTCCCGGCGCATATGTTCATGATAATGTTCGTCACAACCTTTACAAACAGATTTCTAATAAAATTCGTAGGCCCGGCGCCGGCCAGTTTAGGCCAAAATCTTCTTGACCCCGCCCCGGGAGCACAACCGTTATTTTTGGGTTATATTATCGCCTGCGTCATGCTTGTGGGCTCGCTTATAGTCGCCAAAAAAATGTCGGTTTACGGCGCGAACTCGGTAGTCGGCTGGGCAAAGAGAGGCGGCCAAATGTTCCAGGGAGCCATGCTCAACCAAACAATCGGCCGAATTGGCCAAAAACTAGTTGAGAAAAACCCAACCTCATACACGGCGCAAAGAGTCGGCAGCACGATGATGGGCATGGGCAAAAAATCTCCTTTCGGATCCAGGGAAGAACAGATTAATAAAAAAGCTGATTTCGAATTGAAAGCGCTTAAAAACCAGTCGCCACAAGCCCAGATAGCGGCGCTGATGGAAAGCAAGAATGCGAAAAAGAGCCAGGCGCTTGCGCAAAATATTATTGGCGATGACAAGGCTCTTGCGGCCATTGTAAAAAAGGGTGATGTGGCGGAATTAGCCGAGCTTCGCCGACTGCTGCAAGTGCAAAAAGACGACAAGGGCATCAAGAAGCTGGAAAAAGCAGTGGCAAGAGGCGACATTACAAAAGCGCAGGCCGGCACCGCCACAACCCCCGCCAAAACTACAGCCCAGTTTATGAACGACATCGAAACCGACATGAGAAGAGCTGGCAAGACTGACGCGGAGATATCGGCTGAACAGGAAAAATACTGGAAAGTCATGACAAGCCAGGAACAGGCTGATACGGCCGCGAACTTCCATGGAGACACCGCCAAAGTAAATAGAATGCATGGATGGACTAATAATATGGACCCCGAAGATAAAATTAAGGCAAACGAAATAATAGGAAAGGCTCTGGCTCGAGATATCGACAAGCTATCCACCAGCTTTGACACTCTGCCGGAAGACTTCCAAAAATCAGCCGGTGAAAACTTGTCAGACAGGGAGGCCCAGCAAATAGCGGATAAAGCGCCAGATAAAGATGCGTTTTATAATTTCATAACCAAGCATGCTCCGAATAGAAAGGAGGCGGTCAATGTTGTTCTGCCTGATGTCGCGCTTAGAAATGGCGGAGATGCCTCAAAGATCGTTCCTGCTCTTAATACGCGAGCCGTACCCGCAGGCCAGATGACTCCGCAGGTATTGCAAAATGTTATGGAACACGGATCCGCCCAGCAAATACGCGAACTGGCCGCCAGGGCAGATGTCTTGCCGGCACTCAAGACTCAACTGACGCCATTATATGCCAAAGCCGGGGGAGATATAGACAAATTTGCAAAAGCAATGGAAACACAAAACCGCGCGCTTGCTTCATGGATAATATCGCACCAAAACGAAGCAAAAACCTTGTTTGATCTAACATAAAATATTAAAATATGACCCTCACAAAAGACGAATTAAATAAATTGATAGATTCTCTCCCGCAAGACGTGCAGGATGCGTTCTTTTCAGACTCTGTTTCGCAATCCATCCTTGATATCGGCAAAAAGTACGGCTTGACTGTTGATAAGATCGGTGAATTGGGCGGTGAAGTCAGCAACGTTATGTTTGGCATAACTCCGACAACCGATTTCATCAAAAATCTTTCGGATAGGCTGGGCGTGGATAAGGAAAAAGCTAAAAATATTGCCGAAGACGTGAACCAAAAAATATTCCAGTCGATCCGCGCGTCTTTGCGGAAAATTCACGGGTTGCCAGATGAAGCTCCGCCTCCATCAATACCTCCCCAAACCCCTCCTTATAAAGGAGGGGACGAGAAAAACCCAGCAAGCCCGGTTATAATCGGCGGAACAACAATGGCTTTTACAAATCCTGTGCCGCCTAAAACACCACTCCCCGCAAAAAATGAGGAGATAAAAGAGGTGGAAGCAATGCCTCCAATCTTTGCAAAAAAAATCACGCCGATAGACGCATTGCTGGATAAAATAGACGCCGGCGAATCGGTGATAAAACCCAAAACAAAAATAGAAAACGTTCCTCCGATAACGTCCGAGCCTTCCGGCGGAATAAGAACTATGTTCCAGGACGCAAAATCGTTTTTGAAAGCAAAAATGCCGCCCGCGGCAGTTTCGGAAAAGCCCGCAATTCCTCCAAGCGCGCCGGTTTCACTGACAATCAAATCGCCCACACCACCCCCCCCTACTTCGCCTTCGGCTTCGCAGGGCACAGCGCCAACACCTCCCCCCGCAACGGATCCCCTCCCTGCCCGACAATTGGCAGGCGGGCTTACCAAGGAGGGGGAAGGGGAGGTTAAATTTTCTCCTCCGATAACCCCGCCGACCGCACCCCAAAAACAATCGCCGGAATTAAGCCATGACTCCGTAAAATCCAACATAGAAAGCGTTTTGGGCAGCAAGATCAAGGTGGGAGATAATTCTGCGACGGATCCTTACCGGGAACCGATAGAATAACATGCAGCATCAAGTACCACAGTTCATTGAAGTAGAAGATAAGATCTTTGGACCGTTGACCGCCAAGCAATTTTTCTATATTGCCGCGGGCGTCGCTTCGCTTTTTATTCTCTACGTTTTCCTGCAGTTCTGGCTGATGATAATTTTGGGCGTACCAATCGGCGGTTTTTTCTTCGCGCTCGCATTCTTAAAAGTTAACGGCATCCCTTTCATAAAAATATTAAACAATGCCATCGGTTTTTTCAGCCAAAACAAGCTTTATCTATGGAAAAAAGTGCAAAAGCCTATTAAACCGCAAGATGAGGCATTGTTGCCGGAAACCGACCTGACCGGAACAAAGCTTACCAGAAACAGGCTGCAAGACCTTTCGTGGTCGCTTGACGTGCAGCAGAATATAAACAGAAAAAAATAATTTATGGCGCAAACTTCACAACCGACGCAAGACCTGCTGCAAATAGAAGAAATTAGGGACGGCGTCCTTATTTTAAAAGACCGATCAATGCGCGCGATACTTATGGCTTCGTCCTTAAATTTCGCGCTAAAAAGCGCGGACGAGCAAACCGCCATCATTCTCCAATTCCAGAACTTTCTCAACTCGCTCGACTTTTCTCTTCAATTTTTCATGGGCTCCCGCAAATTAAATATCGAACCGTATATCGAAACGCTTCAGGACGCGGAAAGCAAACAGACAAACGATCTTTTAAAGATACAGATCTCCGAGTACATAGAATTCGTGCGCACGTTCGTCCGCGCCGCAAATATTGTGACCAAAAACTTTTACGTTGTCGTTCCTTTTACGCCTCCTCTTTTCGGCGGTTCGTCATCATCAAAATCCGGCGGCGGATTGTTTTCCAACCCGACGCAAACCTTTAAAGGAACCGGCAAAACAAACAAGGCGGAACCCATGTCGGTGGAGAAATTCGAAGAATTCAAAAACCAGCTCTGGCAGAGAATAGACTCGGTCCTGCAGGGCCTCATTCGCACCGGCGTGCGCTGCGCGCCGCTTAATACGGAAGAGCTTATAGAGCTTTTTTACGGTTTATATAACCCGGGAGAACTGGAAAAAGGCAAGCCGCCTCCTATAACCGCAAACCTTTAAAAAAATAAAATACCATGGCGTTAACCGATATATTTAAAAAGAAAGCCAAAGAAACGGAAATCATGCCCGTGTTTCCTGAGGAAATTTACCGCTCCGCGGTTTTGGAATTGAAAGACGTGATAGCTCCGTCCGCCATGGAAATATCCGCGAATTACGTGCGCCTTGGTGAAAAACTGGCAAGAACGCTTTTCGTGTTCTCGTTCCCGAGGATACTTACCACAAATTGGTTTTCGCCGATAATCAACATGGACAAGGTTTTTGATATTTCCATGTTCGTGCATCCGGTTGACACGGCCATTGTTCTTCGAAAAATGCAGAGAAAAGTGGCAGAGGTGCAATCGCAAATACACATGCGGCAGGAAAAGGGGCTGGTCAGAGACCCTGTTTTGGATACGGCATACCAGGATTTGGAAGTGTTGCGCGATAAGCTGCAGCAGGCGCAAGAAAGGCTTTTTTCTTTCGGACTTTATATAACCATATATGGAAATACTCCTGAAGAACTTGATAAAGTCGAATCGGAGATGAAATCCATACTCGAAGCGAGGCTTGTTTACGTAAAACCCGCTCTTTTTCAGCAAAAAGAAGGCTTGGACTCTGTTTTCCCCACGGCAACCGATATGCTGAAAGTCCACAATTATCTTAATTCGTCGCCGGTTTCCTCAATTTTCCCGTTCGTATCTTTTGATCTGACTTCCAATAAAGGCATCCTTTACGGCATAAACGCGCACAACAATTCTCTCGTGCTTTTCGACCGCTTCAGCCTGGAAAATTATAATTCAGTGGTTTTTGCGAAAGCCGGCGCCGGAAAATCCTACGCGACAAAACTGGAAATTCTCCGCTCCATTATGTTCGAATCCGATGTCATCGTAATCGACCCGGAGCGCGAATACGAATATTTGGCGGAAGCGACGGGCGGAAGATATTTCAATATTTCGCTGACATCAAAGCATCATATCAACCCGTTTGATCTGCCGATGCCCAGAGAAGACGAATCTCCGGCTGACGTGCTTCGAAGCCACATCATCAACCTTGTGGGACTTTTCCGCATCATGCTTGGCGGACTTACGCCGGAAGAAGATTCCATCATAGACCACGCCATAACGGAGACTTACGCTTCGCGCGATATCACGCCGGAATCCGACTTTGCAAAAGCCGTTCCGCCGGTCATGTCAGATCTGGAACTTGTGGTGGCAAATATGGAAGGGGGAGATGCGATAGCCCAGCGCCTCCGGAAATTCACGCAAGGCACTTGGGCAGGTTTCATAAACCAGCCTACGAATGTGGACATAAACCAGAAATTCGTCGTATTCTCGGTCCGCGACATGGAAGATGAGCTCCGCGCGGTCGCCATGTATATCATTATCAATTACATCTGGAGCGCGGTGCGGGCAACGCTGAAAAAAAGATTGCTGATAGTGGACGAGGCCTGGTGGATAATGAAGAACGAGGACGGAGCATCGTTCCTTTTCGGCATTGCGAAGCGCGCGAGAAAATATTTCCTCGGAGTAGCCACGGTCACGCAGGACGTAACGGACTTTTTGAACTCCCCGTACGGCAAGCCGCTTATCACAAACTCATCCATCCAGATGCTTCTCCGCCAGGCTCCGGCATCCATTGAAATATTAAAGGAAACATTCAATCTAACCGATGAAGAAAAGTTTCTGTTGCTGGAATCCGACGTGGGCGAAGGCATTTTCTTTGCCGGCTTAAAACATGTCGCGATCAAAATATTGGCTTCCTACACCGAAGACCAGCTTATTACTTCGGATCCGGCCCAGCTTTTGGCCATTAAAAAAGCCAAACAGGAATTCGCGCAGAACAGTACACCTCAATAAAAACATGGATAAAAATAAACAATCAGGCAGGGGAAAAATGACATCTACCAGAGCGCTGCTGATAATCGTTTTGGCCGTGTTTTTCGACGGGCTCCAAATGTTCACGCAATTCTTCGCGAATGCCGTCGTTGCCGCTACCGTTATCCAAACACTGGGCATAACCGGAATTATGACTGCGGTCGGCGTTGTGCTAAACTGGATAATAAGCGCTTGCGCCTGGCTGACCTTTTATATTTTGTTTAAAATGTGGGGATTTTCCGGAATGGGCATAAATTCCGGTTTCTCGAGCATGACCAAATTGGCGATTGCTTTCGGTTTTGAGTTGATACCGTTTGGGAATAATTTTCCCGGATGGACCGGCTGGGCAATATATACGGTAGCAGAAGGACTGGCAAGGAAAACCGTTAAAAAAATTGTTCCCGGTGGTGACAAAGCATTAGGGAAAATCGCAGAAGCAGTATGAAAAAGTTTTATCAAAATTTAATAATCGCGGTTTCTCTTGTTGCGGCTTTATCCGCGCACGCCTTGGATTCTTCGGCGCCGGAACTGGTATTGTCCGTAAAACCCGTCTCGCCGCAATCCGGAGAAAGTTTTACCGTAGAAGCAAAGTCTTACGCTTTTGATCCTTTGCGGGCGCATTTCAATTGGACTTTGAACGGCAAAACCATTTCTTCGGGAGTAGGATTATCCTCCATAAACCTTACCGGAAGCGAAATCGGCTCGGCAATGAAAGTTGGCATTACGGCCTCAATTGATAACGGAAGGGTATTTTCCAATACTATCACTATAAATATCGCCGATGTGGATATTATCGCAAACCCTTTGACATACGCGCCGGTTCTTTACCGCGGCTCTCCTTTGGCGTCGCCCAATTCAACCGTAGAAGTTTACGCCGTTCCTCATCTTTATTCCGTTGGCGCAATAATAAGCGACGGAAATATTGTCTATGAGTGGTCGCTCAACGGCCAAAAAACCGGCTCTCAATCAGGACCGGGAAAAAATAAATTCGTGTTTTCCATTCCGGATGCCGGGGGATCCAGGGCAAAGATAAAAGTAAAAGCAAGCAATCTTTCCGGATCCGTCTCGGCGGAGAAAAGCATTTCTATTCCGCCGATCGCTCCGCAGCTGTTGTTTTATCAAACCAATCCGCTTACCGGCCGCTCCGCGCTGGCAGGAGCTTCTTTCGGCGTGCGGGGCGGAGAAAATATTTCCGTTCTATCGGAACCGTATTTCTTTTCTTTTGTTTCTCTGGACAAAGCCGTCGTAGCCTGGACCTCGAACGGCGAAAAATTTATCCAGCCGGCCGGCCGGAATCCGCTGCTTTTGGAAATCACGGCGCCCCAAAACGCCATATCACTTACTAATTTTTCCGTTAATGTCCGCGACAAAAAAAGCATTTGGCAGACCGTTACCGGATCTTTTAACATTACCGCAAGCCAGTGAAAATAAAAAATAAAATTTTATACTATTCGGTTTTAATCTCAATATTCAGCTTTGGCTCCACCGCGGTTGCTTATGCTTTTACCCTCGCCCAGCCGATACCCGGAGTCGGAAATGCCCCCGGAATCAGCTCGGCTACTACTTTTTGCCAGTATGTGACCGGAATAATGCCCTATATATTCGGGCTTGCGGTCGTTATAGCTGTTGTTCAGTTGGTAATAGGAGGAATGCAATATGCCCTGTCCGAAGGCCTTACAAGCAAGGAAGACGCCAAAGACAGAATCTCCGCTGCGTTATTGGGGCTCGCGCTCGCGCTTTTGTCTTGGCTTATATTAAACACAATCAATAGCAAACTTGTAAATTGCACCGCTTTGGATCTCTCGGGGCTGGATTTGTCGGGGATACAAACAACCGGCAATATTCTAACCGGAGTCCCCGGAGCAAGTTGCCCGAATGGAAACAGTGACTGCGCTTCTAATTTTTGCAGTACAATTGACAAAACTTGCAAGCCCGCAACGACCGGTAATATCGGTTTGGGATTGGATGCTCCTTGTACGAGCGACCTCCAATGCTCATCTAATAATTGCAGTACAATTTCTAAAACTTGCCGGCCGCCTACAACCGGATCACTTTCTATTCCGATTGGGCAATCATGTAAATCCAATCCAAGCGGATGCGACGCTTCTACTTCTTTTTGCAGTTCAATCTCCGGTAATTGCGAGCCGAACGGCAAAGCTATCAGCGTTCCGCCGTCCTCAACCAATCCGCCGCCTACTACAACCACACAACCCCCTACCACTACTACATCCCCGCCTCCAACACAGCCTATCCTCCCGCCGGCAAATGCCTGCGGCAGGACATGCCCTGCAGGAACATTTTGTAGTAATATTTCAAAACAATGTGAGCCGAGCGCTCCATCAATCCCTTCAACTCCCCCTTAATTATAAATTAGTTCAGCGTTGAATATGAGTTTATGTCAAATTTTCTAAATAAAATAACATTAATAATCGGAATAGCGGCGGTTTTGATTGTCATCGGCGCGGCGGCGTTTTATTTTGGAGGCAAAGCCCCGCTTGCAACCGATAATATTCCGGGTAGCGGACAATTTCCGATTTCCGACACCAGAGGCGGCGGCGCTTCTCCGTCCGCGCCGGGCGGAGAACCAACGCAGGCCGCAGCGGCGGGCAGCGTGCAAAACGCCGACAATTCGGTGCTCACCATAGACCAAATCAACCGTTTAACCATCGGCACGCTCATCAAGCTTACCGATGATGCCGGCTCATCGCTCGCGCCTGCCGAAGGAAAAACAATAAGATATCATAAAAATATTCCCGACGCTTTGGGGCATTTGTTTGAAAGAAACGCCGATGGTTCCAACCCGGAGACAAAAAACTCCAATTTCACCATCCCGCAAGTATTAAAAGTCGTCTGGGCGCCAGGGGCCGCAAAAGCCGTGGTTTTTTATAACCTTTCAGGGATTGTTAAAAAAATATTGATAGATTACAAATCCACTTCGACGCCGAAAACCTCTTTCCTGCCCGATTCAGTTTCAGACGTCGCCTTCTCGCCGGACGCAAAATCCATGGTATTTATCAACGATCTGGGAGATACCCGCAATATATTTATCGCCTCATCTGATTTTAAAAACCAAAAAAAGATACTGAACAATATTGTGCCCGATCTTGAGCTTTCCTGGCCGGGAACTTCATTGTTAGCCGCTAAAACCAGGTCATCGTACGCCTCGCTTGGATATTTATACGTTTTTAGCGCAACAGGCGCCAACTTCGCTAAAATCGCCGAAGGGTTTGGCCTGGACGCGGCGTGGAACGGCGACGGCTCAATTGTTTTGGTGTCGAGCGTGACTGGTGTGGGAGAAATATTGCCTATCCGGATAATCGATATTAAAACATCCGAGAAGAAAGAGTCGATTGTTAAAACTTTTGCCGAAAAATGCGTTTTTAGAAAAACGATTAAGACGGCCGCATATTGCTCCGTCCCGGTCGCGCCGCAAACGTTCAAGTATCCCGATGCGTGGTGGCAGGGAATTACTTCGCTTAAAGATAATTTTGTGGTTATTGACGCTCTTACCGGAAACTCTTTCGATTTTATACCAACCTCTTCCGACATTATACGCCCGCAAATCTTAAGCGACGATTCTTTCCTTGTTTTCCAGGATAAAACCACAGGGTTTCTCTGGAGTATTAAATTAAAGTAAAAAAAAACACCCGTTCCTGGCTCCACAAGTTAGCAGATGTCAGAAACGGGGTTGTATTAGGGTAGGCTTCTTACGAGATTGCACACGCTGCCGTACTTGGAGATAAACCCCCCCGGAACCAAAAACTTTTCATCGACTGTTCCATTCCTATCGGCGTCTATCCATACACTCTGCACAAGAACAACTAATCCTCCTTGAGCCGTAACTACGTGACCAATAAAATATGGATACTTCGATTCATCTATATACATAACAAACCATAAATCCTCTGATCCAACCTTAAAAGATTTCACGGTTTGTATCCGTCCACACTCTAATCCCTTCGGACCAAGAAGTAAAAACTGATCTAGCGGCGGCATATCTGGCGGATAGCCGCTGGATGAAAACACTTTTTGGCAGGCGCCGGCACCAACCAACAACAAAAACAATGCAAAATACCGAAAATATTTTTTCATTTCAGAACCCCCTTTTTCTTCGCTTATCTAAGGACGATTATAGCATATTCATCTATAAAAGCAAGTCCTACGCCAAACTTAGGGGTTTTATCACGACCCTCCTCTCCAGCCCGTCTCCGCGGCTCTCGGTGGAGATGTCCGGATATTCCTGCAACATCGAGTGTACCACCCTCCTTTCATAGGCGTTCATTGGGCGCATTTCCACTTCTTTCTTAAAATATCTTACGCGCTGGGCATGCATGCGCGCGAGATCTTTTATTTCTTCCACGTGTTTTTTATTATAATCATTTATATCAAGTGAAAATCTCAAGGGTTCATTGCGCCATCCGGCTGAAACTATCTTTTTCTCAACTATTTTTTTTACCACATGATTAAGCGCCGCAAGGTTCTGCCCGCCTTCTCCTATTAAAAGCGGAGCGGAGTCGGTTTTTATCAAAAACCAGGAACCCTCGCCTCCTTCCTGAAATTCCAAATTAAATGAGATCCCCAAACGGTCGAGAATATCTTTAATTGTGGTTTCTATAAGATTAATTTGCCTCTGTTGTTCTTCGTTCATCCCGTTAGAAATAGGACGCAGACGCAAAAAAGCGTTTTGCGACCAATTTAAATATGATTAATATTAATAATAGTTAGTAATCCCGATTTTAACAGTGCGTCCGCGATTTCTAACGGGATTCATCTTTTAAGCGATTTCTTACTATCGCTTCGTGAACTATAGCAAAAACATTCATGGTTGTCCAATAAAGGGCGACGGCGGACGGCAGACTGAATCCTATCAAAAATATCAATACAGGGAACATATAAAGCATTTGCTTTTGCATCATTACTCCGGTGCTCATATTGCTTCCGGCTTCGTTTGATTTTGGCGGCATCGCCAGCTTCACCTGAAAAAATTGCGATGCCGCGGCTAAGCCGGCTAATATAATGTTTGGCTGGCTGAGGTTGATCAATCCAAGGAACATCACGTTAATGTGTTCCGGTACGGTTAAAAAATTATATACCTCTTCGGATTTAAAAGGAATCCCGATATAAAACACTCTATACATGGCAAACAACAGCGGAAATTGGACCAAAATATTTAAAAAACCGGAAAACGGATTGATGCCGTGTTTTTTATAGATTTCCATCACCGCGCGCCCCTGCTCTTCTTTGTTCTTTTTTTCATTTTGTACTTTTTTAAGTTCGGGCTCTATCTCTTTCATTTTACGCTGGGTGTGTATCATTTTATGGGTAAGCGGGAACATAATAAGCCTTAAAATAACCGTTAACAAAATTACCGAAAAACCCAGGTCATTTTTCGGCAGAGCGCTGGTTAAATACAAAAGACCGTTTAAAACCGGCTTATAAAATACTTCTGTGTAGGCGAGAACTATGTAATGCATAAATAACGTCTTTTTTAAGGTCGGCATATTTGGGCGCCGACCTGCTGTTAATCTTAGCAAAAAATACTATATCCCATCCAGACGGAACTTCATTTATTATCGACCATATAACAGCTAAAATGCGTCTCTTGGTTAGATTTCTTAAAACGGCCCGCCCCTTCTTTGGCTGGCCTCCCGCAAAAGAAATAATTGCGCCAAACCGGCTTTTATTGAGATTATTCTTAATATATCTGATATATAAAAGATTCCCCGCTTTATAGGCGGTTTTTTGGCGAAAAAAGGCGTTTAAGGCCTTTCTATCGAGTCGGCGCGCTTTATTTAGCATGCTCTACTGTAAGCCGTTTCCGGCCCTTCTCCCTGCGGCGCGCCAAAACGTTCCTTCCCGTCTTAGATGCCATCCTTTTACGAAATCCGTGCGTACGGGCGCGCTTTTTCTTTTTTGGATTATAAGTAAATGACATAATTATTATGTAAAGGAATTCTACAACTATTTGAAAATTTTGCAATATTCACAGGACTTCCACAATCTATTAACATTGATTCAATCTTAATAATAGAAATTAGTTTATAGTTAAGTATAAACTTAAATAAAACATACAATGAACAACCAAGATTTATGGGCACGAGCGCTTTCGGAAATCGAACTTTCTGTATCCAGAGCAAATTTTATCACTTGGTTTAAAGACACTAAGGTTCTCGACCAGAAAGAAGGAGTGGTGGTTGTGGCGGTGCCTAATGGTTTTTCAAAAGAATGGCTTGAAAACAAATATCACAAGTTTATTCTCAAATCCATCAGAACACTTGTGCCGGAAGTGCGATCAATAAACTATACTATAGTTTCGCCGGAGGGTAATGGCGGGGCAGCTTATGCGGCATCCAAAATAAAGCCGAAGAAAGAATTTTCGCTTCCGGTTGATGAACAGCTGGAATTTAAAGAGTTCTTGGTGGATCCGAAGACAAATCTTAACCCAAAATATACATTTGAGACATTTATCGTCGGTTCGTTCAATGAACTTGCGCACGCGGCTGCGCTAGCTGTTACGCAAAATTTAGGGAAGGCCTATAATCCGTTATTTATATATGGCGGCGTCGGACTTGGTAAAACACATCTGCTACAGGCGATTGGGAATAGCTTGATAAAAATAAATAACAGTAAAAAAGTAATATATATCACTTCGGAAAAATTTTCCAACGAGCTTGTTTCTTCTTTACAAAATAATACCGCCCATAATTTCAAAGAAAAATACAGAGAGTATGATCTTTTAATAGTTGATGATGCGCAATTTTTCTCCGGAAAGGAAAAAACTCAGCAGGAATTTTTCTATACATTCAACACTCTTTTTGACGCCGGAAAACAGGTTGTTTTTTCATCGGATAGGCCTCCGAAATCTATTCAGGACATTGAAGAAAGGCTACGCTCAAGAATGGAAGCGGGAGCAACCATTGATATTTCGGAGCCCGAATACGAAACACGTCTGGCTATTTTAAAATCTAAAGCGGTTGAAAGAAAAATGGATATTTCAGAAGATTGCCTTGAGTTGATAGCATCAATGGTTCAAAAAAACATAAGGGAGCTGGAGGGCGCTCTAAATACTATTAAAATTCAGTCTAAATATCAAAATAAAATTCTTTCATTGGAGGAAATAAAATCGATATTGAATAAGAATATTAAGCCGAAATCGACTATTACACCGACCCAAATAATAAAAACCATAGCTGAGTACTATGATATCCCGGAAAAAGCCATCTTTGAAAAAACAAGAAAGACGGAAATAGTAAAACCAAGACAGATAGCTATGTACCTTATCCGTGAAGATTTAAAAGGTTCTTATCCTTATATAGGCAATAAGTTCGGCGGTATGGATCATACTACCGCAATCCATGCTTATGAAAAAGTTTCTGACGATCTAAAAAAGAATTCGGGGCTAGAGGAAGAAATAAAAGCTATCAGGGAAAAGTATCAGAAGGCAAAATGACAACTTGTGGCGAATAATATTAAAAAATTAAATCCAGAATTTATTCACACCCATTTTAAAATAAAATTATCGGATCACGCCATAATATAAGAGGTTTGCGACAATTCACATTTCCACAGGTATTAATAATAATAAATTTTTATAAAATAAAAAATTAAATTAATGAAAATAAATTGCCTGACGCAAAATTTAAAAGAAGCTGTCCAAATTGCCGAGCGTAACACAGCCAAAAATCAAACTTTACCGATTTTAAATACTATTTTTATCGGAACCGGCGAAGGCAAGATCCTTATTAAAGCCACGAATCTTGAGACTGCTGTGGAAATAACCGTTTCCGGAAAAGTGGAAGAGAACGGCAGCGTCGCGGTTCCGGCTAAAACCTTAAGTATGTTCCTCTCAAATATATCGGATAATCAGATAGTTCTTGAGAGTAAGAAAGACAACCTTTCCGTCAAAACAGGTAAAAATCAGACTTTAATAAAAGGCTTATCTACGGAAGATTTCCCTTTACTGCCAAAAGTTGAGGAAATCCAAAGTTTTAAATTATCTGCGCGCGATCTTAAAACCTATATTTCCGGCGTAATCACCGCCTCAAGCGTTTCCGATCTTAAACCTGAGATATCAAGCATGCTTTTTAAAGTGTTTAAAAACACTCTAAAATTAGCAGCCACGGATTCTTTTCGTCTGGCAGAATACACTCTTGTCTCTAAAAATATAAGCGCTGAAAAAATGGCGTCTTTTTTAATACCGCAAAGATCAATCCAAGAAATAATGAAATTAATAGACAAAGACGAAACGGTGAGTTTTGGTTTCAGTAAGAATCAACTCATCGTTTCACTTAATAATCTAAGGTTCATATCCAGGCTAACGGACGGCATATTTCCCGATTATGAGCAGATAATTCCTAAAAACTTCACAATAACCATTATTGCCAAACGCTCCGAGGTATTATCCAATCTTAAACTCGCATCTGTTTTCGTGGGTAAACTAAATGATATTAATATATCATTTAACGGTTCTAAAAAAATACTTATTTTTCAAGCTTCGGAGATATCGGTTAGTGCCGAAGGAGAAGAGTCGAATGTGAAATTTAATATAAAATATTTATTAGATGGTATTTTACAGATAAATCAGGAATATATTGTTTTTAATTTAAACGGCGCAGAATCCCCATTATTAATCCAAGGAAAAGGCGAAAGTTCTTATCTCTACCTGGTCATGCCGATGAGAGGAGTATAAATAAAGTTTTTAATTATTTATTCTATATTTAGCACGGTAGAATATTGAGCTGTATTTCCGGCCCCGTCGTATATTTTTACTTTTAACGCATTTTCTCCGCTCACCGCGCCGTTTAAGTTTATGACCATATCAAAAGGCTGTGATTTTATCGAACCTATAAATTCGTCATTTAAAAAGTAAACAACTTCCGTCAGCGGAAACTTGTTTACTGTTAAAATTTTTACGGTAATATTATCGTCATTTAAATAAATATCTTTTTTTGGATTTATTTGAAAGTTGGTTACTTTAGGCGTATTTTCTTTGGTATGAATATCGTCGTAGTTTGTCGGTATAACATCCGGTGTTTCATCAATATGTCCGTTTGCCATAGCCCATTCCCTTACTGAGGACTCCCAATTACTAAACTGGGGGCTGCTTTGATTTATCCAGTAGAGTTCTGAGTGGACGCTTCTTACAACTTTTATTTCCTGAAAATCCTTAGGCGTGTCTTCTGTTGCAAGTTTTCCGGAAACTTTATCAATTATAAATTCCTGCCCGCCCTGCCACTCTCCTCTTAAATACGGCTTATCGGCTTTAAATGGCCCAGGTTGAACGAAATCTCCGGAAACAGGAATATTGGTCAGCGCAAATTCCATTATCTCGTGCCACCAAGGCGCGACTATAAATCCCGCGACTTTTTTCTCCATTTCTGAATTATCATTATTTCCGGCCCAGGCGCCTATAACTACGTCAGGAGTGTAACCAACTATCCACGCATCCCTGTAATTATTTGTTGTGCCGGTTTTCACCGCCACATTTTTGCCGGGGAAATAAAGCGCGGAAGCGGCGCCGAAGGCGGGCGTGCGGGCAACGTTATCCGAAAGGATGCTATTTATAGCCCTCGCAATATTTTTATCTATAATTTCCGCCGATGAAGCGTCCGACCGGAAAATACCGCTCCCGTCCGAGTTCTCAATCCTTAAAATATAGCGCGAATCATTTTTTATCGCGTCATTGGCAAAAACGCCGTAGGCAGAAGTTAATTCGAGCAATGAAACCTCTCCTCCTCCCAAAACAAGGGTCAGGCCGTAACGATCCGGATCGTTTAAAGATGTAATACCAAAATCTTTTATTGTCGAAAGCGCGTTATTTAAACCGGCGAGATATAAAACTTTAACCGAAGGCACATTAAGCGACTGAGCCAAAGCATTTCTTAATGAAACAGGTCCGCGGAATATTTCATCGTAATTTTGAGGGTGATAGCACTTATCTTGGTCTCCTCCCGGCGCGGCATTGCCTTTATAATCGCACGAAGCGTTAAATTCGGTCGGTACGTCAAAAACGGTCGTTTCCGGGGTTAATCCGCCCTTAAACGCGCTTGCATACACAAAAGGCTTAATAGACGAACCAGGCTGCCTGTGAGCGGTGGCCACATTGAAATTGCCTTCATGCTTTGTATCAAAATAATCCCTTGATCCTACCATTGCCAAAATGTCGCCGGTTTTCGGATCTATTGCCACAACAGCTTCATTTTTAGCATTGAAATTTTTTTCATTATTTGCGGAATATTTTTTTATCACTTCTTCCGTTTTTTTTTGTAAAGACGCATCCAGCGTCGTGATAACTTTATAACCCTCCGTCGCTACCTCGTCTTCTCCAAAGCGCTTATTTAATTCTTCCCTAACCTCTATCACAAAATGCGGGGCAATGATCCCATACTCGCTTGCCGGAGAGAAATTTACCGCGTCTTTCAGCGACTCATCGTATTCTTCCTTGCTTATATAGCCCAGGTCGCGCATCCTTTTTAACGTGAATTTAGCTCTCGAATGCAATTCATTAACATGCTTGCCGTACGGAGAATAATAACTTGGCGCATTCGGCATGGATGCCAGATAAGCTGATTCCAGCAGAGTTAAGTCTTTTGCGTGTTTTGCAAAAAAGGTTTCGGAGGCGGCTTCTATTCCGTAAGCCCCGCTACCATAAGGTATCTGGTTCAAATAAAGGCTTAATATTTCATCTTTTGAATATTTCGCGTCGAGTTTAATTGCGAGGATGATTTCTTTTAATTTTCTGGTTATGGTTTTTTCTCCGGTCAGCAAAGTATTTTTTACCACTTGCTGGGTGATTGTGGAACCACCCTGAGCGTACCCGGCGTTCATCACGTTATTTATAAGCGCCCTTATGAAAGACAGCGGACGAAAACCGTAATTTTGATAAAAAGTATCGTCTTCCAGCGCAATTGTGGCATTTTTTACATTTTTCGGCATTTCCGCAAAATCTATAACTGTGCGTTTTTCTTCACCGTGGACATCATAAAGAAGTACCTGACCAGTTCGGTCATAAATCTTGGTCGATTGAACAACTTTGCGTTCAGTATAGTTGGTGATATCAGGTAATCTGATTGTTGCCGCAAAAAGTCCGCCTAATAACAAAAAAAACAGCAAGGCTGCGGATACGCCCAAAAATATTTTTCTCATCTTTGCTATTATATAATATTTTTTAATTTTTTTCAATTCGTGTTAGAGTAGTTTTATGAAGGAGTTTCACGAGGACAAAATTAATGAAATTCTCTCACGCAACATAGAAGACGTTGTTACAAGAGAAGAATTAACCAAAAAAATACTTTCTGGTAAAAAGCTGCGCATAAAGCACGGTGTTGATGCCACAAGCGCCTTTTTACACTTGGGACACGCTGTAAATTACCGTAAAATGCGCCAATTTCAGGAATTGGGACATAAAGTCATATTTTTAATCGGAGATTTTACCACAACAATAGGGGATCCGACGGGAAAATCTAAAACCAGGCCGGAACTTTCAAAAAATGATATAGAAAACAACATAAAAACATATTTAAAACAAGCGACACGAATTCTGATTAATAAGCCGGATGTTTTGGAGGTGCGCAGAAACTCCGAATGGTTCTCAAAAATGAAAGCATCGGACTTTTTAGGTTTATTGAGGCAAATAACCCATTCTAAGCTTATTCAGAGAGATATGTTCCAAAATAGAATAAAAAACAACGAAGAGATTTATATACACGAGTTGTTATACCCGATCTTACAAGGTTACGATTCTGTTATACTAAAATCAGATTTAACCATAATAGGGACCGATCAGCTTTTTAACGAAATGATCGGGCGGCAGTATCAGTATATTTTCAAGCAAGACCCCCAAGTTATAATTACCACGTCAATAACGCCCGGATTGGACGGCAAAGAAAAAATGTCGAAGTCTCTTAATAATTTTGTTTCTATATTGGATACGCCGGAAAATAAATTCGGGAAAATAATGACATTGCCTGACGGATTAATACGGGCATATTTATTAGTACATACGGACTTGCCGGTTCGAGATATAGAGGAAATCAAAAAACAAAACCCAATGGCGGCCAAGAAAAGATTGGCCGAAGAGATTGTTAAAATGTATCATGGGGAAAAAGAAGCCGCAAAAACCAAAGAATATTTTGAACGGACGTTTTCAAAAAAAGAAATACCGGCGGACATAAAAGCGATTAAGGCAAAGAAGGGCGGGGCGTGGTTAGATTTTATGGTCCATGAAAATCTTGTAGTGTCGCGATCAGACGGCAAAAGATTCATAGATGAAGGCGCCGTAGAATTTAACGGTAAAAAAATATTAAAAAGGGACGAAAAAATTACAGAGAGCGGCACGCTCAAAATAGGCAAGCACAAATTTATCAAAATTGATATTTAA
The DNA here is from genome assembly GCA_964640425.1 of uncultured Candidatus Saccharibacteria bacterium. GTDB lineage: Bacteria > Patescibacteriota > Minisyncoccia > UBA11713 > 2-01-FULL-45-33 > 2-01-FULL-45-33. The sequence continues at coordinate 32,856 of CAZXFC010000006.1, forward strand.
AAAGAAGAAAACCCGTCCGCAACCTTAGTCGGGACGGGTTTTAATTATTCTTCCAAATCTTCTTCCAGCTCCCACGAATCCAAGTCTTCATCATCCTCATTCTCAATGTCTCCATCTAAAGTATCATCGGATGGATCTAAACTGTCGTCTTTCGCGTCGTCGTCTGGCATTTTTTTGGTCTTTAGGTTTGCCATTTTTTAATGTATTTTTCGGCCTTTAATTTTTAATTTATTAATTCTTAGCTTCATGGACGAGTCAGCTTTCAGCAATGCTACAAAGTCTAAAAAAGTTCTTAATTGCT
>CAZXFC010000007.1:0-16681 GCA_964640425.1 uncultured Candidatus Saccharibacteria bacterium
AGGAATTATGAGCTAACCGCTCTTATCCTGGTAACAGTTTCAATGAGCTAAAGCGTGGGGTTGACATTGGTTTTGTATATTTGCTAGCTTTAAGATGTATACACACGAAAGAGCACCTTTTAAGGTTTTGTCCTTAAGCGGTGCTTTTTCTTTGATATTCAAGTTTTTCCTTTAAATTATCCATAAATACTATTTTTTCCTTGGCAGTCTTTTTGAGCAAGGCGGAGCAGGTTTTCACGTAAGGGCTTATAATACCTTTAAGAGCTTATGTTGCTTATAAAGATATTTTACCAGAGAATAGAAATCTCCGTCGCTGGTAACTATAATCGACATTCCATCCCATGCTCTGAATGCCAAGATTTACATTCTGGCTATCAATAAATGCGTAATTATTTTCTTTAAAACTCATTTTATAGAATTTAATAACCCCTTTCCGTCAAAAGACCAGTAGCCGACGAGACCGCTTGTCAGGCCGGTATAGGTGGGGTGTTGGAGGATGATGGCGGCGCGGGCGGTCCGCCAACTAGCGGAGAGAAATAAAAAAAAAGGAAAAACACCACCCCACCGCCCCTCCTTATTAAGGAGGGGACCTGATTAATCCCTTCCTTGGTAGCGAAAGAACCTGACGAATCCCCTCCTTTACAAGGAGGGGCAGCGTTGCGTGGGGTGGTAAAATTTATTCGCTGAAGCCGCATCGTTAAATTATACTATAAAATTCACCTCCCAAGGGAAGAGTTGAGAAGAGTAAGAGAGACTATTCAAACTTCCAAGTCGCAAGTATTTTTGAAAGGTCGTCCGTAAAATCTTTGAGAGCGGTTACCTGATAAAGGCTTCCTCCATGCACGAACCATGCTTCAATGGCGGTATCGGTCTGGAACGCGAGGGCCGGAATGCCGGCCAAATCAAAATTTTGCGAAGCCAAAATATTCATTTCCGGAAGATCATTTTTAATGCGTTCCGGGGTAAGAGGCCCTTCCTCGTCGAAACTCTGTATGAATATTTGAAAGATTTTGTTGCCGCTGCCTTCCGCAAGAACCGTAAAGCCGCCGTCTTCGTCTATTTCTTTCACGCTGAAACCGTCCGGATAACTGAATATAAAACCGTATTCCGTGTTTTCATAATATTGCGGGTAAGCTGAAATGTCGGGATTCGCGGATGCGGTGTTAAATGAATTGCCAAAATTAAAATCTGGCAAGGCGGTTTTTGAGGACGCGGGCCCGCCTTTTTTCAAAAAGTAAAATGCCCCGCTCCCAAAAGCCAAAACAAGCAGAAAAGCCGTTATAAGTTTGCCGAATTTCGTCATATAATTATTATATACATAATATGGCGAAAAATGACATCAAGGAGTTCATAGATTTTTTTCACGACGCGTCCAAAAAAGTGCGCGGCGTATCCGCAATAATCGTGCGCGGAAGGGACGGGAAATTGGCGGAAAACGCCTTGAAAAAATTCTCCCGCACTCAGCTTGAGATGATGGCCGTCTGGTATTTGGCCAAAAAAACCAAATTGAAGCCTGCTATAGGCACGATGCTTTCAAAAAAATTAATTGAAGAGCTGGAATTGAAATTAAAACACCACGGCTTCTGGAAAGAACTCGATGAGATATACGAGCGTTATTTTCCTAGACAAACAATGATAAATGAGTTATTTAATAAGAAACCATAAAAACAATGACAATGATTCTGCAACGTGACAATAAAGTATTACGGGCAAGGGCGGAGGAAATAAAGGATGCCAAAAACGCCGAGATAAAGGCTCTTATCAAGAAGATGGCGGAAGCCATGTGGAAGGAGCCCGACGGCATAGGTATCGCCGCGCCGCAAATTGGAGTGTCTTTGCGCGTTTTTTTGGTGGCGGGAGAAGTTCTATCCTCCTCTTCACAGGAGCTGCGAAAGAAAGGAAAAAGGAGCGACCAAGGTTATCTGATTTTTATCAATCCGGTCATCAAAAAAGTTTCAGCAAAAAAGGATAAGGATATTGAGGGATGCCTCTCGGTGCGCGGAATTTACGGAGAAGTCACCAGACCGGAGAAGCTTACAATTGAGTATGCCGATGAACACGGCAAAAAACATTCACGCGGCGCTTCGGGCCTTTTTGCGCGCGTGCTTCAGCACGAAACCGACCATTTGAACGGAACGCTCTTTATTGATAAGGCGAAAAATGTGCATAAAGTGCTTAGCGAATTACCCCAAACCTTGCAAAAATAAGCGCGTTCGCAGGCCGAAGAGGCCGAGGAGACCTTAGGGGTCGCTCAGCAGAGCGAACCACGAGCGCTGATTTTGCAAGGTTTGGGGTATAATAAACACATGAGAATAGTTTTTTTCGGAACATCCGAGTTCGCAATACCGGCGCTGGAGGCGCTAAAAAAGGCCGGCATGGCGCCGGCTATCGTGGTGACGTCTCCGGACCGGCCGGCAGGCCGGGGAATGGAGCTGAAAGCTTCTCCCGTCAAAGAATTCATAAAAAACGACTGGCTTACAATATTGCAGCCGGAAAAAATTGACGACGATCTCACAAAAAAAATATTGGAAATCAGACCGGAAGTCGGAGTAGTCGCCGCATACGGAAAAATTTTACCGAAAAGCCTTATTGATGTTTTTCCGAAAGGAATTTTGAATATCCACCCTTCACTCCTCCCAAAATATCGCGGGTCCTCGCCTCTTGAATACACGATTTTGGCCGGCGAGGAATTCAATACCGGAGTTACGGTAATTTCAATAGATGAACAAATGGATCATGGGCCGATAGTCGCACAACGCCGTCTCCCCGCTCCCCTCCTTGGCAAGAAGGGGTCAGGGGTGGTCTATTCCCAACTCCACAATGCCCTGGCGAAACTTGGCGCTGAACTTTTGGTTGAAATTTTACCAAGATGGATAGAAGGTAATATTGAGGCTGAACCGCAGGACCACGACAAAGCGACTTATACAAAATTGATAAAAAAAGAAGACGGGGAAGCGGACTGGAATCTTCAGGCCGAGCAGATTGAACGAATGACCCGCGCTTACGAAAAATGGCCCGGAACGTACGCAAAAATCCCACTTGGAAGCTTAGCTTCCAAGTCGTTACTAAAAATCATAAAAGCTGAAGTTATAGAAAGACACCTGCTTTTGGAACCGGGGAAAATTTTCGAAAAAGACGGATTCCCTTGTGTTGCCTGCGGCGAGCGGGCTTTGAAGCTGCTTACAATACAGCCCGAAGGGAAAAACGAAATGGGGGGAGATGCCTATTTGCGCGGGCATCGGGAGATTATTGAGAAAAGCTGATGAGCCTCTGAACGGGTTTCGCAGAAGCGGCTGCATCAGCTTTTCTCAAAGCCCCTCTTTTTCCAAATCGCCCAAAAGTTTTTTGGCTTGGGAGGAAAGTTTATGGGGGAGTTTTGGATAGAGGCGGATTAGCAAGTCTCCTCTTGTACGGCTACGCGGCGAGGCAACGCCTTTTCCGCGAAGGCGCAAAAAATCGCCGCTTCGTGAAAGCTCAGGAATTTTTACATTGATTTTGCCGTCCAAAGTTTCTACTTGTTCTTCTCCTCCCAAAAGCATTTTTGAAATCGGCAGCTGCAAATCCATCAAAAGGTCGTTGCCTTCCCTCCTGAAAACCGAATGCGGATGCACGCGTACTTTTATGTAAAGATCACCGGCCGCGCCTCCTGGCATCTCTTCGCCCAACCCTGTGTACTTTATCGCCTCAGAATCACGGATGCCGGCCGGAATATCAAGCTCAACTGTGGTGCGTTTTTTCTGCGAGCCGGCACCTCGGCAAACTCTGCAATGCTTCTCGGCGACTTCGCCCCTTCCTTTGCAGATGGAGCATTCGGCCAAAGTGGAGAACGAGCCGAAAAGCGAGCGCCTTGTCTCGCGCACGGTGCCTGTGCCGGAACACGCCTGACACTTTTTCATTATAGTCCCGGGCTCTGCTCCCTTGCCCGCGCAGTGCTCGCAGAGCACGGTGCGATCAATGACGACTCCGCGCTTTACGCCGAAAACAGATTCTTCAAATGAAATTTCCAAATTTATCGCGATATCGCTCCCGCGGGCCTGGCGCTTTCCGCCGCGCCTTCCGCCGAAACCGCCAAAGCCTCCCAGTATATCTTCCCAGCCAGAAGCCTGGCTACCGCCAGCACCTTGGGCGGAAAAAATGTCTTCAAAAATATCTCCCAAATCAAATCCATCAAAACCACCTTGCCCCGCGCTCTGCTGGCTTCCGGCCCCGTCAAAAGTACGTCCGAACCTATCATACTGCGTCCTTTTGCCGTCATCTCCCAAAACTTGGTAAGCTTCGTTGATCTCTTTGAACTTTTTTTCGTCGCCTCCTTTTTTGTCGGGATGATGCTGATGCGCGAGCTTGCGGTAAGCCCGTTTTATATCTTCTTTTGACGCGTTCTTTTGAACGCCTAAAATTTCATAGTAATCAGCCATTAAATATATATATCCTTAGCTGTTTCGACTTGGATTTTTTGAACGATTCCTGACATTATCAAAGTTTGCACGATAATATATAACAAAACAAGAGTCATATAATAAATCAATATGCTCACTGTTTTGAGGGCAATTAAATAAGACAACGCCGCAAGCACCGGAACAAATCGAACATAATCTCCCGCGATATCTTTTATGCGCGCAAGTGCGACAGCGTAGAGAACCTCTTGCCGCATGTAAGCTTCGCGCTCCTGCGGGGTAAAAATTTCGCCTGTCGTGGCATCTGCCCGGAAACCGGGAACGGCCTGTCTTATGGGAATTTCAAGAAGCTTAAAGCCCGCCCGAAAAACCGTTTCGGGAAGCAGCAATTTTTCCGGATTCGGATCTTCCTTGACGGCTCCGTAATAAATGAACGCGAGCAGTATTGTCAAACCCGTAAAAAAAACCTTTAAAGACGGCCCCAGCCGGCGTTTCAAAAATATTTTAAAGGAAGCGTTTTCATCTTCAAACTCCAGGCGCACGGAATAAACGGCAAATAAAGCGCCCGAAATGACTCCTCCAAGCCAAAAAAGGTCCATTCTTAAAAAAACCGAGAACAAAAATACGGATGCCGCCGGAACGGCCCATTTGAAATAAAGATTTTTGACGAGCAGAAGAAATAAACCGAAACATATCGCGTACGCAAAAATCGCAGCCATCCAATACGGCTCATCAAGAACCTTCTCAAAAGCAAACCCCGCCAAAAGCGCGGATAGAGAAAGTAAAATACTGAGTGTTATTTCTTTAATTGTTACCATCATTTACATCCTTGTAATCCGTATCTTTGATATTATCATCTTTCGGCTTCTCTTCTCCAGCCGGCGCATTTTTGTAAAGCGCCTCACCTATCTTCTGGATAGTCTTGGAAACATTTTCTTCAGCCGAGCGGATAGAAGCAACGTCGTCTCCGTCCTTCGCTTTTTTCAAATTATCGATTGAGGATTGTATCTCGTCTTTTGTGGCTTGCGGGAGTTTTTCGCCGGCATCTTTCAAAGATTTTTCTGCGGTGTAAACCAGAGAATCGGCGCGGTTCTTGGCTTCAATGAGCTCTTTTTTCTTTTTGTCCTCTTCAGCGTGCATCTCGGCATCTTTTTTCATTCGCTCAATTTCATCTTTCGAAAGGCCGGTCGAAGCTTCAATACGGATTGACTGCTCTTTGTTCGAAGCCTTATCTTTTGCTTTGACAGACAAAATTCCATTGGCGTCAATGTCAAAAGTAACCTCCACCTGCGGCATTCCGCGCGGAGACGGAGGGATCCCGTCCAATATAAATCTGCCCAAAGTTTTGTTGTCGGAAGCCATCTCGCGCTCGCCCTGCAACACATGTACCTCCACTGAAGTCTGATTGTCCGCCGCGGTTGAGAATGTTTGCGAGCGGGAATACGGCACTGTAGTGTTCTTTTCTATAACTTTTGTCATAACCCCTCCCAAAGTTTCAATGCCAAGTGAAAGCGGTGTTACGTCCAGAAGCAAAATATCTTTCATATCTCCCTGCAAAACACCTCCCTCGGTCGCGGCGCCCAATGCCACAACTTCGTCGGGATTTATGGAAAGATTCGGAGTTTTGCCGAATATTTTCTTTACGCCTTCAACGATCGCCGGCATCCTGGTCTGCCCTCCAACAAGCACTATTTCATCAATATCTTTAATTTCAAATTTTGCGTCGCGAATCACGCCTTTTGTGATCTCAAAAGATTTATCGAGAAAATCATGGGTGAGTTCCTCCAGCTTTGCCCTCGTCATTTTTAAAAGCAAATGCCGGGGCCCGGAGGCATCGGATGTGATGAACGGAATATTTATTTCCGTTTCAATGGCCGTGGACAGTTCGTGCTTGGCTTTCTCAGCGGCCTCTTTTAAACGCTGAAGAGCCAGAACGTCTTTTGTTACGTCGATACCGGATTCTTTTTTAAATTCGGAAGCAATGTGACCGATTACTTTCTGGTCAATGTCGTCCCCTCCCAAATGCGTGTCTCCTCCCGTCGCCCTCACTTCTACGGATTGCTGTTCGCCCTCCATCCCTATTTCAAGCACGGTAACGTCGAAAGTTCCCCCGCCGAAGTCATAGACAACTATTTTTTCATTTTTCTTTTTATTGAGGCCGTAAGCGAGAGCCGCGGCGGTCGGCTCGTTTATTATCCGTTTTACCTTGAACCCCGCTATCTCCCCGGCGGCCTTTGTAGCCTGTCTTTGCGAGTCATCAAAATAAGCGGGCACCGTGATTATGGCTTCCTCCACTTTTTCCCCGAGCTTTGCTTCGGCATCGGCTTTTAGTTTTCCAAGCACCATTGCAGATATCTCTTCCGGCCTGTACCATTTTTCATTTATTTTTACCTCAACGCCTCCGTTGGCGGATTCTTTTATTTCATACGGCAAAAGAGCTTTGTCGCGCTTAACTTCAGCGTCGCTAAATTTCCGCCCGATGAGCCGCTTAACCGAATATATCGTGTTTTTTGGGTTGGTAACGGCCTGGCGCTTCGCCAAAAGCCCGACCAGCCGCTCGCCGGCTTTGGAAAAAGCGACTATCGACGGCGTAGTGCGCGCGCCCTCCGTGTTTTCCAATATTTTAGGCTGTCCTCCTTCAACTATCGCCATCGCCGAATTCGTTGTTCCCAAGTCTATTCCTATTATTTTACTCATATTAGTTAAATAGTTAAATTGTTAAATAGTTGATTCGTTGATTTGTATTAACTTACCGACTTTTACTTTGCTTGCTCTCAAGACCCTGTCGTGGAGCATGTATCCTTTTTGCAATTCCTCCAGAACCATACCGTCCTCCGCTTCCTTGTCTGTTTTTATCTGTTCCAGCGCCTCGTGATATGCCGGGTCAAACTTCTTTCCTTTTGCTTCAATTAACCCCACTCCTTCTTTCTTAAAAATATCAATTAATTGTTTATAAATAGTTATTCCGTCCGCGCCGCTAATTTTTTCCAATGAATCTGCGACTTGCAATATTTCCCTCAAAATATTCTCTGCGGCATATTTCGCAAATGCCATCCTTGATTTCTCTTCATCGCGTCTCGCGTTGATAAAATCAGCCTTTGCCCTCTGCCAACCCGCCAGATAATCCGCTTTTTCCGCCTGGCACTTTTTAAGGTCCTCTCTAATTTTTTTTAATTTTTCCTGCAATGATTCATCGGCCACGACCTCGACTTCATCCTCGATAATTTCGTCTTTATCTTCGTCTGTCATTTGTTTTTTTGTTACGGTTTTTCCCCGACGCACTATTAATAATATTTGATTGAGAAGTCTGGGTCCCGACCCTTCGGCGTCGGGAAATATCTTCCGCGGCGTATTTAAGCACCGAGGTCGCCTTTTCGTAATCCATCCGCTGGGGCCCGGCGGAGAAAATTACGCACTCGCCCAAGTCGCTGTCCTTAAACGTCATCTGAATAAGCCCGAATCCGTTGGCGCCGGGCTCGGTGTCCGCGAACTTCCCGATATTTTTGTGAATATTTTCGGCGAAATCCGCAAAACGCACCGCGCTCTCATGTTCAAAGAATTCCGGCTCGCGCAATACGTCCGAAAGTCCGTGCCCAAAAATACGCTCTTCGTCCAGCAAACCGAAACCCGAGAATAATTTCAAATGACGCGCTAAAATCCTTGAAAGTTCATTGAAAGCATTATCCTCCCGACCGAAAAAATCTTCCATTATTCCGTCCAGATCTCTCCTTACATCAACAGCTGGACTTTCTATTTCCATTAGATTTTCAATAAAATATCTGTATCCTTTTTCTGTAGGAGTCCTTCCCGCCGATATGTGCGGCTGGTAAAGAAAGCCGTCTTCATCTAACTCCAGCATTATATTTCTTAGCGTCGCCGGACTGGAATCTAAAACGCGCTTTGAATACACGCGCCCAGAAGAGACCGGTTGGGCCATTTCTATATAGTCGCGGACTATGAAGTCCAAAATATGCTCTTTTCGCTTGTCTAATCTCATTGAGTTGAATGATATCAAAATTAGCACTCTACCGTCAAGAGTGCTAATAAATAAAAAGAAAAGGCTTTGCCATATGGCAAAGCCTTTTTATTTCCTACAAAGTCCTGAATTTTTCTTTGATGTCGCGGACAAAGTCGGTGAACAATGGTGATAGCTGGATATCTTTGTGCCATGCCAGATCCATTGAGATGAGGTCGTATTCAAACTGAATGCGCGCTCCGGGAATTACTTTCCCGTCCGCACCTAGGTCCCGACCAATGACCCAAAGGTGGTCGGCAACGGCAAGCGCGGCGGAAACATCATGCGTGGTAATGATAATGGTGTTCAATTCATTGGAATCCGCAACCTCGGTGATGAGCTTGCAAACATTATCTTTCTGGACAGGGTCCAAACCGGTAAAAGGCTCGTCCATCAAAAGGAAATGCTCACTGCAAAGGAGCTGCTGTGCGATGGATACTCTTTGGCATTGCCCGCCGGAAAGCTGTCCCGGATAGGAACTCGCCTTATCTCTCAATCCGAACCTGTCCAGCATCGCGAGAGACCTCTTCTTGGCTTCCTCATATGATAAGCCTGTTTGCATTGACGCGGTAGTCAAGTTTTTCAGTACGGTGTAATGGTCAAAAACCAGGTATTTTTGCGTAACAACTCCGACCATTCCGTATTTTACCTGCAAACCTTTGCCGGTTATCAGCACTTGCCCTGAATAGGGTTCCTTCTGGAGACCGGAAAGTATTTTGAAAAGCTGCGTTTTCCCGATGCCGGACGGACCCAGTACAGCCACTACTTGGCCGTGCCCGGCAATGTCTTTTATCTCGGCATTAACATTTTTCAGGATTAGTTTCCTGTTTTCTTTTTCGCCGAGTTCCAAGGAAACGTTTTCAATTTTAAGGAGCGTATCTCCATATACTCCGTTCACTTTGGTTTATCTCCTTTCCAGATTCAGATTAGACCACGGGCAAATCTTCTTTTTTGCCAGGCCGATCAAAAGATCCATCGTAATGCCGAGCGCCAGAATGGCAAATTGTATCGCGAATACTTCCGCAAGATTGAAATGCTTGTTTTGAGTCAGGAGAAGTCCGCCAATCCCGCCTTCAGAGCGCACAATGCCTTCAACCATTGTCAGCATAGTCCATCCGATAGCCGCGTTTATGCGGAATGATTCTACCGCAACATCCAGCTTGCCAAGAATTATTACTTCCCACACAACACGCCATTTGCCCATCCTCAAAGTCCGCGCGTGGTCAAACCTTTCTTGGGGAATCGAAGCAACTTTCTCCGACATGTCGGCAAGAAAAAAAACACTGATGCCGAACGTGAGCAAAGAAACTTTTAAGTCCTCTCCGCCGCCTATCACATAGGTAAAAAGAAAAGTAAGTCCGGCGAGTCCCAAAAACCTGAATTTCGACATTAGGCCGGAAATTTTCCTGAAAAACGGCGTGACCGTGAGAAACGCGAAGCTCAGAGAAATTATTACTGAATAAAAAAGCGCTTTCGATATTACAATGAAACTTGATATCAGCTCTTGTCCCAAGCCGTCCCGGAACCAAAGTCTGCCCAATGCGTGCCAAATCTCAAGCGGATTCGGAATTATCGGCGCGCTTTGCGACCATAATATCCAGGCGAGAAGCGCAAACGAAATCTGAAATAAAACCATGAACCTGGTTGCAGAAGAAGATACGCTTTCAAACGGAGTGAACATTTTTCCGACAACAGCGAAACTTTTATGCATATTTACCCTTTCTGATGTTCAAAGATTCTTCAAAAAAACTAGCATTTTATTCATAATTTGTCAATTGAGATATCGCACACCGGGCATTCATAAAATCATTTATACTTAATTACATGGAAAACCTTTCTTTTATTACCGGCTGGATAGGCATGGCGCTGATGGTTTCCGCTTACTTTTTAGTTTCTTTTAAAAAATTAAAAAGCCGCGACACCTCATATCAACTGATGAATCTTTTCGGCGCGGTCGGCTTGGGATTGAACGTTTTTTACCAAAAAGCCTGGCCGGCTCTGGCTTTCGAAGTTTTATGGATACTTATCGCCATTTCCGCCCTGCTAAAAAACGGCGACCCGATGGACATGAGCGACATGTCGTAAAAAAAATAAAAAAACAGCCCGGGAGGTTTTTCCTCCCGGGTTTTGCCGGTCATTTTTTTTGAAATCGATTTCTTAGTCTTAACTTATTCCTTCTTGGAATAAGTTAAGACGAATCCGAGCGTTATGACCGCCTCTAACACGGCTACACTTGCGAAAATTCCGAGTGCCACCATCAACGAACTTTCTATTGTGATATAAATAAAAAGCGCGACGAACGGAGCTGAAATTAGCCCCCAACCGATAAGTTTTTTCACTGTCATTGCGATTCCTCCTTTTTCCCCAATTTTAATTATAGCACTTATTAATTGGCTATGTCAATGGCAAATAAAAACCGGCGCGCGATGGCACCGGCTTTATTAAAAAAAACTAACTTACTCGGTCGAACCGAGAATGATCTCGACCCGGCGATTCTGCGCTCTTCCCACTTCAGTAGAATTGGAAGCCACAGGCTTGTCGGGGCCGAAACCCTTCACGCGGACGCGCCCTGCCGGGAAATTCACGGAAGATTTCTCTTCCAGATATTTCTTTACGGCATTAGCGCGCGCTCTTGCAAGACTTAAGTTGGTCTCACGCGAACCGGTGTTATCCGTATGCCCTTCGACTTCGACAACCAAACCGGTTAAAACCGCCTGGTTGAAAATCTCTTCGAGCTGGGCGAGTGCCGCGGATGTAAGGGTTGCTTTCCCTGTTTCAAAATTAATATGAACCGCTTTCCGGCTGACAACGCTTGTCACCTTGTCGTCAACTGAGTAACTCGGGAGGTCGGCGCTTGCCATCTGAGTCGTACGAGACACGATGTTCTTAACATAAGAAGTATCCAATACTTCCGACAGCGGCGGATAATCCGGCACATCATTCGGATATTGGCTCACAACTATGTCGCCGAAGACTTTGTAGGTAATGCCGAACAAATTCACGCTGCCCGGAGCAAGGCCAAACCACTGAATATTATCCGCCAAATTGGCAACCGACGAACCGCCAAGCTCGACTTTCAGGCCTTGCTTGTCCGTTTCAACGGTACCGTCGAAATACTTTACCCACCATTCGGGACTTTGCTTTTCATTCCAAATCTTATTGCTCAGTGCTGCAGCTCTTTTCAAAATCGCCTTGCTTCCGTTGATCTGGTCCGCGGCTTCAAATGAAGCCTCGAGCATGCCTTCGACTGAGGGTCTATTGGATTGCATCCATTTTTTAATACCGATCACGATTGCGGGCATTTGCGAGCGGTATCCCTGGCTCCTTGTGGAGGCAACAGATACGAGTCCGCCCCTGTTCTTGGCCACCTTTATATCTTCAGGCGTCCAAGTTGCCACTCCGTCGACTTCCTTGGTAATTTTCTTGCCGGTGCGCTTGCCGTTTTCGACAACCGCCCTAGTCTCGGAATATCCGGCGACATATTTATCCGCCGCATCGACATAAGTGGCATTCACCCAGTTTATGGCGTTCGGATCATAAGTCGTGACGTCTGGATTATTTGGAATATTGTTGTCAAATGCTAACTTAACGCAAATATTCCAATCGCCTTCCTTGATAGCTCCGGCGATCAATGCTCCTCGCATCTTCTGTTTGTCTTGAAGCACTTCAGGCCTCATCATGCATTTGTCTTCGCCGTTGGAACGGCCTAGAACTCCGACTACCTGAGCGTAACATTCCGGGCAGATCTTTTTCAATTGCGGATTAATGCTTTTGAAAAATGCCGCGGCCTGGTCGCCCATGATAACGACGTAATGCACTCCGCTTTTCGGCTGAGGATTGCCTTTGGCAAGTTCGCTCGCGAAAGCGACTAAGTCGGCTTTCATCTGTTCCGTATCATCCTGGCGCACAACCTTTAGGTTTATGCCTCGCTTTGCCATCAGACTGTCAGCAGTAGTATATACTCCGCCGTTGGCAAGATTGAATGCGAATTGCGTCATCCAAACCCATTGTTCAAAGCGGATTTCAGCGCCTGTACTTGCAGCACTGCCTCCGCCGACCGCAACTGCGGGCGGGCTGGTGACGGTCGATTGGTCGCCTGCACTGCCCGAAGGCAAATCCGGAAGGACCGCCTTTGGGCCGACCGACGAAGGCTGTTGAACAGCCCTCGGAACGAATGAGTCGATCTCCCCCGATTGGTAAAGGTACCTGACTCCAAAAAACAAACCTATCCCGGCCACAACGACCAGAAAACCTGGCTTTACTGTCATTTTTTTCTACTCCTTTTCTTTTTTGTTTGAGGTTATTAATTAAGCAGCTTTTTGTAATCAGCTGATGTTTTTGTCTCTGTGTTTGTGTTGAGCGGCGCGTCGAGGTCCAAAGTGTCGTGCCGGTCGTAAGACGCAGCTATCACCTTTGACTTATCAGCCCCGAGAAGAATCGAGTCGCCCTTCTTTTCCCAGTTATCAAGCATCTCAAGCGCTTCCTTGTCCCAAACCGCGTTTTGCAAGTCCATCTTCCCGAGCATATCCGAAGACATTTCGGTGAAATGTTCGATCTCCGCGAACTTGTTGTCGTAATCAGAGATCAGCATTTCCAATGCCTGGTCATACATGTCGCGGTCTTGATCTCTCTGAATAACTGCCTTTGCAGCTTCCATCGCCTGATGCGAAACATTGATGGCCTTGTAATTTCTCTTCCAAGAATTTGTTTCATTTTGCATGTCGGCGATTATGGTCTCACCAAGCTCGGCATACTTGCCAAGAGTCCTGTAGAGAACTTCCATCTGGGAAATCGAATCCTTCAGCGGAACGCTATATTTCTCAAGACGCTTTGCTTCGCGCGACTGCACATAGACCTGCGAAGCCTTGTTGGATTTTCTGGCCTGGCTTGCGAGCTTCAGCGCATTGCTAGCCTCTTGGGCGTTTTGTTTCAGTTCATCCGTAGCGGTTTTTATTGCCGCCTTAAGTTTTTCCATGTTGACGTAAATGACACCCATTTTCTTTTTCTTTTTTTCAATACTGGTCATCATCGTTCCGATTTTATCGGCGGAGATGACCATATTGGTCAGGAAACGCATTGCGTTCCTGTAAGCGTAAGAAAAATTCGTCCAATTATCTGCTACAACTTTCCCCGCCAAAGTGACTCCGCCTATCATCAGTGCCAAATAAATAGTATTTTCGGCGAGGGTAACAAGAGTTCCCATGAACGATGCCGCATACGGCAGGGCGAAATATGCGCTGGCCGCGACAAGTCCCCAAAAAACGAATTGTCCTTTTCCCTCCGGCCTCTTCAAAAAAGACCGTGGCTTCAAGTTTTCTTTTAAACCTTCCGGCAATTCCATCATTTTTTTCTTCCTTTCTATTCTTTATTTAAGATAAGCTCGAGAGCTTGTCTTTGTCGCTCTCCAGCTTTTTCGCGATAGCCGCGAACGCGGAGTTGAAGCTTTGCGTTGCGGATTCCGTTTTCTTTTTTGCGCTGCCGATCCGAACCTGAATTTCAGCCAATGCTTTCTGGTTTTTTTCGTTCACAGTTTTTATCCTGGAAATTTCCGCATCGTTCAGTTTAATCGAGTTGTTTATTTCTTCGAACTGGCGCAAAAGCCCTCCGACCGATTCGTCGACATGCGTCCTTATGGTGTTTTCGAAATTTGCTTTCTCAACGCCCAAAAGTCCAACATGGGACATGATCGACCGCAGGATGTCTTCTTTAGAAACTCCTTCGTCTGCCAAAACATCGAGCGCTGTCTGGTACCTTGTGTCTAGATCCCTCACCTTCTTCAGAGAGCCGAATCTTTTGAGAAACTTTGTGTAGGGGCTGTCGCGGTCGAGCACCGCTTTTGAAAGTTCAACATATGCCGGATCGTTTTCCGAAACCGGTGCGGGCTGGCCCGGAATTGCCGAAACCAATGTGGGTGAATTCACTGCAGGAGTGGCTTCTTCAGCGGCTACTTCGGAATCCTTTTCTTTATTATCAAAATCAATTGCTACACTGGCAATTTTCTTGCCCAAATTCAACAAATCCATAAATAACTTCCTCCTATTTCTTTTGTAGTTATCAAACAACTGTCTTTTTGCTGCTACAATTCATAGCATATGTATCTTCAACTTGTCAATATAGAAAAAGCATGCTATTTAATATGAAGATTTGACAATAAAATCCTGGAAAAAAGGAGTTAAAAAATGGCTGTTTTTGAGGACAAAAATTTAGAACTTGAGAAACTGCGGGACGGATTTAAGAGACTGGAAAAACTCATCAGCAACCCGACCGCAAAACAAAAAGAGATCACTGAACGGCAGTTCAGGCTGATCGAAAGATTCGTTTCCCTGCCAAACACTTACGGCATCGTTGTGTCGCTCGGCGAGGAAGCAAAAGACAAAAAACCCTACGCGACTATTCTTTACAACGGTAGGCTGCTCGACGTCGGACTCCCCGATGACCAAAAGATCATGCCGGGTTCGACAGTTAAGCTCTCTTCCCAAACACAGCAGATAATCGAGTCATCCGATTTCCTGCTTGCCGGCCCGATCGCAAAAGTAATAAAGACGGAAAACGAATTACAATGCGAAGTCGACAATCAGGGGAAAACCATTCTTGTTTACCGCGGCCTTTTCCGTAAGAACAGTGCGGGTTTTCAATTAGAAGCCGGAGACAAAGTCGTGCTCGATCCGTCCGCGTCGATCATAGTTGCCAATTTGGGCAAAGATCCAAGCAGATTCAGGCTCGCCGAGGCACCCAATATTGTGTGGGAGGATATCGTCGGCCAGGACAAGGCAAAAGAATCGCTGAAAGAAGCCGTGGAACTGCCTTACCTAAATCCGGAAAAATTTAAGAGACACAACAAGAAACAAATAACCGGCATCATGCTTTTGGGCCCTCCTGGGAACGGAAAAACAATGCTTGTGCAGGCTTCCGCTTCGGCGCTCGCAAAGATCCACGGAGACAATGCGCTCGAGACCGGATATCACCTGATAAACGGCCCTGACATTCTGGAGGAATTAGTGGGGCGGTCCGAGAAAGCGATACGTGAAGTATTTGAATCCGGAGAAGACCATTTTGAAAAACACAAATATCCGGCCATTATCGCAATAGAAGAGCCCGACGCGGTTTTCATCAAACGCGGAACCGGAAAAAGCTCGGACGTTGAGCGCGCGCTCGTCACGACCCTGCTTACGCAGATGAATAGCACGCGTTCGATCATTATTCTCGCGACAAACCGTCCGGATATTCTCGACCCTGCCATTGTTCGGGCAAAACGCATCAATAAAAACGAATACGTGGGAGGACCCGACCAAAAATCTGCAGCAGTCGTTATGGCAAGGAACCTTGCCGGCGCGCCGCTCACCGGGACGGCTGAAGAGCTCGGAACATACGCGGCAGCCGAGATATTTTCCGGCACAAGAACGCTTTACGAGATCCTCAGAAAAAAATCTGAACCCTACAAATTTACTTACGCCGACATTATCAGCTACGCGGAAGTTGCCGACCTGGCCG
This sequence comes from uncultured Candidatus Saccharibacteria bacterium, assembly GCA_964640425.1. Taxonomy (GTDB): domain Bacteria; phylum Patescibacteriota; class Minisyncoccia; order UBA11713; family 2-01-FULL-45-33; genus 2-01-FULL-45-33. The sequence continues at coordinate 15,901 of CAZXFC010000007.1, forward strand.
AGAAAGCCACCTCGATCTCTTTCCGGAGAGACATCGCGAATAACAGCGACACTTCGACGGGGAAAGATGAAATTTTACAGGCAATTAATGAATCATTCGAGCAAAAACTGCATCTGGACCATTCAGATGCTCTGCGCACGGTCGCAAAAAGTTTCGGAGATGATTTCGCCGGATACAAAGAACTGCGCCAGTCTAAAAGTTAAAATAAACAAAAAAAAGGGCTTACGGAAAATCCGTAAGCCCTTATCATTTTCCGCCCTCACCATGGATAAGCGATAAAATAACAGAGAATCCATAGCGGGATAATTATTATCACCATGATCGCCGCGAGCAAGAACCAAAATCTGATCGCATATAAACCCGTCGCGACTATCACGATGACCGACAGCCACCACAGCCCCGAAAACTGATTAACTTGATGATTCACCCATCCGGCGCCGAATGCCAAGAGCGTGGCAAGAAGCGAAAACCCTGTGGTAACAGCCCAACCCGACTCGAAAAGCATAGAATGCATTTTTTTCAAACTCATGATTTGCTCCCTTTTTCTTGTTTTCAAACCAACATGGCGCCGAGCGCTATTCTTTTCTCAAATCCCGGCTCGCCGGAGTACTTCTAATGAATAAGAGTCTCAACACATAAAGAACAGAGAGAGATACTAAAATAATTGTCAACATAGATTACCTCCATATACTTTTTCTCAATACAAAATAGCACATAATATACTATTTTGTCAATGGTTAGCAAAATAACCTTATTTCTAAGGCCTCTTCGCCCATCCCGA